>JAIRRZ010000037.1 GCA_031255715.1 Puniceicoccales bacterium | reverse complement strand
AAGCATTCGCAGCGTCGGAAAATTATCGTGAACGGGGGCGTTAGGGATTCGGCAGATTTAGATCCGCTATTGGTTTCGATTGCGCGAGGACGTCGTTGGCAGCGGATGATCGATGACGGGATTTTTGTGAATAGCCGGGAGTTGGCGAAGGCCGTGGGACGAGATCCGGCGCAAGTGGCATCCAACTTACGGATAGCGATGTTGGCACCGGATATTGTCCATCAAATTATCACTGGAAATGCCCCCAAAACATTGACATCCCAAACAATGCGCCATGAAATCCCCGAGCTCTGGACAGACCAGATCGAAACCTTCTTCGGCAAAAGGGGAGCAACCCGTCAACACGGTCGACTTCGATACCGGCATAGCCCGAGTCGGAAGCCCCTGCCGATCCAGCGCTGACAGTATCAGCGCTGATACTAGTCGACGAAGTCGACTCTAACGCTGCCGATCGTATCGGCCCAGCAAAACATTGACGTCCCAAACGATGCGCCGTGAAATCCCCGAGCTCTGGACAGACCAGATCGAGACCTTCTTCGGCAAAAGAGAAAACTCGTCGACACGGTCGACAACGATAGAGCTGGCTGTGCCAGCAAAACACTGACGTCCCAAACGATGCGCCGTGAAGAGAAACCCCGGGAAAGGCTTGATGTTTTGGAAAGGAAATTATATATATAAAAGTCACAGTAGAGGTACCGTTTATGGAAAAGCACGAAATCGAAAAGGTTGAGAAAGACGCAATTGTTGCAGAAGAACAATCTGAAAAAGTTTATATCACCATAAGAGAGTCGGTCATTGCTGCCCAAAAACAGGTCCAGGTGGCCGTCAATTCTGCGATGGTCGTCGCCTATTGGCAAATTGGGGAGCAGATTTACCTCGCCTGCGGAGAAAATGAACGGGCCCGATATGGGAAGCGATTGCTTCAGTATATTTCTCAAAAAATGACGGAGGAATTCGGGAGGGGATTTGATGTAACTAACTTGCGAAGGATGCGTCAATTTTATCTGTGCTTTCCAAAACGCGGCGCACTGCGCCGCGAATTGAGCTGGACGCAATATCGTTCATTGATGCAGGTAACGGATGAATCAGCGAGAAGTTTCTACATGGAGGAAGCGGTGAAATCCGGTTGGAGTTCTCGCCAATTGAACCGGCAAATCAACACCATGTATTACCAGCGAATTCTGGCGAGTAAGGACAAGAAGGCCGTTGAAGCAGAAATTGAGACCGTTGAGCCTAAGCCGGAGTACGAGAAAATCATCAAGGATCCCTATGTATTGGAATTTTTGGATCTACCTCCCAATGAGCACTACTACGAAACCGACCTTGAACAGGCGCTGATTGACCATTTACAAAAATTTCTGTTAGAACTCGGTCGCGGGTATTCTTTTGTCGCGCGGCAAAAACACATCAATTTCGACGGCAGACATTTTTATATCGACCTTGTATTTTACAACTATATCGCGAAGTGCTTTGTCCTAGTTGATTTAAAAATCGGGGATTTGACCCACCAAGATATCGGTCAGATGCAGATGTATGTGAATTATTACACGAGGCCGCCAGTGGCGGCTCCCTACCGCTATCGCGTGCGACGTGAGCAATTGCCGATCCAGCGCTGACACTGTCAGCGCTGATACTAGCCGACGAAGTCGGCTCTATCGCAGCCGGCCGTACCGGCCGCTCCCAGAGGATAATGAGCAGATTTTTGCAGCAAAATACCTGCCCTATATGCCAACGCAGGAGGAACTAAGGCACGAGTTGAATCTCGGAGATTACGAAAAGATTGGGGAGTAATTTGGAGCCCACTTGTTATCGCGGGATAAACGTCCGTATCACTTCGCCGGCGGACTCGAGAGCTTCGGTGAGCGAACGCGATTCGGCGGCATTTAGCCGGCAACCGTATGTGTGGGCGTAAATCCTCGTTTGTCTTATTTTTCAGCGAAAAATTGACAAAGCAAGCCGGAATTCATGGCTCAAAACAATCCCCTCAAAACTTTTATATGAATTTTTAATCAAAATCCATCTTTTAAACTTGACTTCTTGACTCTTCGATTTTTCCCTTAGAGTGAGCCATCGTCATGAATAGAAAAATTAATTTGTATATCGCTTTAGGGTTGGGGTTGTTTAATGTGCAATTATTTGGAGATCCGCCTCCTGCACTTGTTCGGAGTGTTAGGGATCTAGAACAGCGGATAAACTCCGGAGAATTGAATAGTGTTCAAGTAACAAACGCAATGACACACCTTATTAACTTGTCGCTGGAAAATTTCGATTCTTTACCTGATAACTTAAAAAATCCACTTCAAAGTCAAGACGATGACTTAAAAAGATGCTTTGCCTATAATATTTTTCGTCTTTGTGCATTTCCCACTAATCCTTCAGAAATTAGAAATGTCATGGATGATTTGTTTTTTCGCACGGAGAGTATTGCCAGGTTAAGTAAGAAAGAGAAAGGAAATCTTTTGAGTTTAATATTAATTTTAAATGTAGGAAGAGAAAATCAGGATCGCTTTAGAGAAATTATTACCAGCCAAGGACAAGATGTACTAAAAGAAAGCGAACAATAAATGAGATACTTTCCCCCCGTTTTTTTGTTGTTTTTTTTACTAAAGGGTGTTTTATGCGGTATAGCTTTTGCTAATGTGCTGGAAACGTATATTTTTGCAGTCGGTCAGGGGAATTTCATACTCATGAAAATAGGAACGGAATGGTTGGTTGTTGATGTCGGTTCAGGGAAAAGCGGAAAAAATCCGTTACGGCAACATAGAGAGAAAATGGAACCAAATGGCGCGATTCGCAAAAAATTAGAAAGCATTGGTAAAGAAATTTCAAAATGTTGGCTTCTTGTAACACACAATCATTGGGATCATTTTTGTTTATTTCTACAATTGAGGGCGCTTTTTCAACGAAAGCCGATAATCTTTCCATCCTCCAGAAATCGTCCAACGATAGGGCTGCGTTTTTTAGCGGAAAGTTTTCACGATTCGTTTCATGAACAAGTAACTATAGAAGATCCTCCCCGGATAGGGAATGTTTATGTTTCTCGTCTACCACCTCATCAAAACGCACAAAAAGCTCATGAAAGGAATCTTATTGTTTTTGTTAAGTATGGAACAGTGCTCTTTATACTACCGGGAGATGCCGATGGTGACTACATAAATTTGAATGTTAGAGCATTTACGGATAGGTTAAACAAATTAAGTGATGGATGTACTCACTGTTGTATCATTCTTCCACATCATGGAAGCAATAGTAATGGGACATTGAGCTTATCTCAGGGAGCCTACATAAAGTTAGTAGAGAAAAACTGCGAAGTGATTTTTGTTATTTCAAGTAATCCTGAGGAACGAGATAGGCTTCCCAAAGCAGATGTCTTACTTCTTCCTTCTAGACCTGCAACTGTGGAGCATCGATACGCGTTTTTCAATAAGGGTCTTGGTCGCATTGAAAAAATACCTACAACTTCTCCTGTATTTATAACCAGTGAAGTGACGGATGGTAATGGATATTTGATTACCACCGACGGTAGTGACTTAAAACTTTTCGATGGAATTGCAATTGACAAGCTTCAGTTATATCCCATTCAATAATAAGATTTTTATCTCATCCACATCGCCGAAAGGGAATTTTCATCGCCGATTTGATGTGACTAACTTGCGAAAAATGCGCCAATTTTATCTATGTTTTCCAAAACGAGACACACTGTGTCTCGAATTGAGTTGGTCGCAATATCGTTCATTGATGAGGGTAACGGATGAGATTCGAACTCAAACCCCACGCATTAACCAACGTAATAGCGACAATTTTTGCTAATTTTATATAAAAATAATTAATACTTCCATAAACTATTGTATTGAAAATAAATATATTAGATTGGGATTTATGGCCAGGTATACTACAGTTATTGTATTGGGTTGTGGAGGATTGATTATGCCGATATGTTACGGTTCCGCTGGAGGTTGGGAAGATATTAAGAAAATGAGGGAAGACATCGGAAGTTACAAAGTGAATAACTTTGCGCCGGAATATTTTGGAAATATAGAACGACTAATCCAAATGACAATTCAACAGGCTCGGCAAGGCCTTCCCCAAGCAGGGGATTCTTTCGTGGTAGATCCTTTTCAAGCGTTAAATCCCCACCAATTGATAGATTTTTCTTCCACAGAGGACTCCTTTCGGTTAGAGGTCGCGCTGTGCATACTTTGGATATGTAAGAATGAATTGAGTGATATTAGGATAATTCAAGGAGTAAAGAATAAAGATAACGAATCGCGACTGACGTCGTTAGATAATTTGATTGAGGTTGTTAAAAATGGGTTTAATGACCTCGTAGGCATAGAAAAAGCAAAAATATCTCCAGAAAATAATAAAGATTCCACCGATAAAGATTCCACCGATTTGGTCATTTATAAGGCTTTTCTTCATACGAACATAAAAAAATATAATCCGTACTATGGTTTCGATTCTGTCGTTGCAAACATGCTTGATTTATATGGACGCACTAAAAATCCAACAATTAGGGATATAATTGTAGGAGAATTGAAGGAAATTGGGCATGACGATGGTAATTTTGGTCCCTATGGCGATAAAATAAAAGATTTTCCCAGAAGTCTTAGGACAATTTTAGGTGAAAAATGAACGGCCACCCTAGTCTAATAATAATAAAAAAATTGAATTACGGAAAAGAAATGTAAAGAGGGTAAAATGTTTTTTCGGTGCTTAGGCATTGTGGTGTATTTCTGTGGGGTACATCTTTGGGCTAGCTTGGATATGTATGTATACAATGTTGGCCAGGCCAATTGTATTCTAGTAATTGTCGGCGATGCCGAGGGCAAAAGTGCAATATTTTTCGATACGGGTATACAACGTATAGATCAGTTTAAAGAAGATTCTCCGGTTAGAGGCCATCTTGTGCGTACGCTAGCTGCGCAGGTTACGGAGGTAGTGTTTGTTCTTTCACATACGGACAGGGATCATATTAATATTTTTTTTCACATATGTCACATATGTCAAATTACAGGGAAAAGTATTGCAGCCGTATAC
The DNA here is from genome assembly GCA_031255715.1 of Puniceicoccales bacterium. Taxonomy (GTDB): domain Bacteria; phylum Verrucomicrobiota; class Verrucomicrobiia; order Opitutales; family LL51; genus LL51. The sequence goes on along the minus strand of JAIRRZ010000037.1, from coordinate 1,438 downwards.
GTTGGTATGGATGCCAATGTTGATTCGTCGTCTGTTAATTCTGATCCTTTCGATATTGGCAGAGTAATTGATAAATTGAAATTTAATCCTAGGACGACTATCGTTCCCATTATTAATGGAATTAGTGATCCTTTTTCAATTTCCATGGGTGGAGCAAAGATAGAATTTTTAATGCCTGGTGAAGGATACACTATCGCAAAAACAAATCCCAATGAAGCAAGTTTGGTAACAAGATTGGTTTATCAAGATAAATCTATTCTATTTACCGGCGATGCTCCGGGAAAGTTGTTTCGAGCGATAGCAGGGCTGCTACAATTTCCAGATATACTCGTCTGTCCCCATCACGGTAGCATGAGCGAGGGTTCCTATCTGTGGAGAGGGGAATTAAATCATCCGAGGATGATTTCAATTATTTCGAGTAATCCGACTGGTTGCGATCATCTTCCCGAAAGATCATTTATGAATACAAATACATTAGTAGGTGGATTACATTTTGCGCCCCATGTCATCGCTTATCATTCGAAATTGAGAGGTGGTATCTGCTGTAAGCAAACATCAGCTCCGATTTTTGTAACGGGCTGTTCTGGTATACCTCTTGCCTGCGGTATCGACGCTATTAGGGAGTCTATAGACGCTATTAGGGAGTCTATAGCAAATAATGCAGGCATTGGCTATCATATCAATATGAGTTCTGGTAACATTACCATAAGGGCAATTGGTGCTAATGGAGAGGAAGAAATTCTAGCAAGTGATACTGCCTTGGATAGCGAAGAAATAGTGTTGGAGGTAGCAGCAACGACAACAGAAGAGGAAGATGCAGAAGAATAACTTCATCTTCTGGAGCTGGGGATAAGATTCGAACTCACGACCCATGCATTACGAATGCGTTGCTCTACCGGTTGAGCTACCCCAGCAAAATTTATCGAAATCCATACTCTCTAAAAAATTTCCCTTGCGGAATTTCTAGTTCCCTAGGAGCTTTTCCTGAAAAAATCTAAATTCACTTTCAAAAGACCCGTTGCAAGAGCAGCAAATTGCTTTGAAGTCTAATAAAAATTGTGCAGAATAGAGCATCGGGAGACAAAAATATGATTAATTATGAGTTCTTTGCGGGAAGTCCAAGGTTGTTCAATAATATCTTCGAATTCAATTTTCGTGAGTTTGAGGCCTTGATTCCCCAGATTGAGCGTGAGTTCAACAAACGGATTACCAGTAAGTACAAACGTCCTAGAAGGTTTCGTAAGCTTGCTATCAAGAGCCCGACGATCATGCGATCAATCATGTACCGCTGACCAACAATGAATCGGCCCATCTTATCACGCAAAAGTAAGACCTAACTGGAAGCCTCGTGAATTCTATTATTAAGTTCGGCTAAACTGTCAGACATAATCTATTTATTTTATAACAGTTTTCCCCAAAAGGTAAATAATAAATTTTG
>JAIRRZ010000017.1 GCA_031255715.1 Puniceicoccales bacterium | reverse complement strand
ACATAGGAAATTACCAGTGTTCCTCCGGCTGGAGCCGACAGGGTGAAATTACCGTCGATATCCGAAACGGTTCCTTGCGACGTACCTTTGATTTGAATGGTAGCGCCAATTACCGGTTCGCCCGCTTCATCCACCACGGTACCGCGTACCTGGGTTTGAGCCATAGCAAACCCTATCCCAACAAAGAACAGGGCCAAAAACATTGTTAGCTTTCTTTTCATAAACTCTACTTTTAAATTAAACACTATTATATTATAATACATCTTGCCGACCCAATCGCATGGAGAGAGGTTTTACTAACAGTAAAAGACTGATTACAGCGCTATTATCGTACAAACATCTTCCATACTATGCTTACTACACACGTTCCATTCTTTCCACTCTACATATATTTAACATTTCCACAGCAATATTCATTCGCAAATATAAATCATTTATTTTTATTACATGGTTTTTTGCGCTTTTTTTTTAAAAAAAACCTCAAACTAAAGCCCCATCCCTTAACCTTTGCTACATTTCATTGAAATTCCCTTTCAAATACAATAGTAAAAACGGTCATTAGTTTTTAACAATTATACGCGATATAACTTTATAATCCATAATAATGCAAATGTACGCCATCGAAAAACATTATGCAAACAAAAGTAGAATATTCTTTTGTTTTTCACCACATAGTGATGAAATTAATATAAAAAAGGCACAAAATAGAGTATTTTTTAAAGATATGAAAAAAAATCCTGAAAGGAGGTACAGCAACTTATGCAAATAGCAGGCCCAATTCGGCATTAGACAGGAATACGAAAAAATCAAGGGGCGCCCCTCAATCAATCAATTGTTGGACGCCCCACCTTCTATCAAAATTTAAAAAGATGATGTTATTTTTTCTCTATTTCTAGCAATTCTACTTCGAAAATAAGATTGGAAAATGGCTTGATAGTACCACGATCCTGTGCTCCGTAAGCCAGATCGTAAGGAATATACAATTTCCATTTCGACCCTACGGGCATCAGCTTCAACGCTTCGGTCCAACCGGCAATCACCTGGGTCACGCCAAATGAAGCGGGTTCTCCTCTGTTTACACTGCTGTCGAACACCGTACCATTGATCAATGTGCCATGATAATGTACCTTCACACGGTCGGTTTCGGTGGGAATGGTGCCTTTTCCTGCTTTCAGCACTTCATACTGCAACCCACTGGGCAAGGCAACCACGCCTTCTCTCTTGGCATTCTCGGCCATGAAAGCGTTTCCGGCAGCAATGCTATCGGCATATTGCACCTTAAGGTCTTCTTCCTGACGAACCTGCTCGGCTTCCTGTGCTTTCTCTATCTCTTTCTGCACCAAAGCGTTGGCATCCATCTTACTAACAGCCAACTGCTTGTTTTTCAACACGGAGATTAATCCGGCCAGAATCTGGTCATTATTTACCTTTTGCGTAGAGTTAGCCCCGAAAAGCATCGTATTGAATTGCGGGAGCATCTGCTGGGAAAATTGCGTCCCGATACTCAACCCTTGGGCATAAGGAGACTTTTCATCAATATTTATTGTCGCCTTCAACCCTTTGATAAACTCATTGAGGCGGGGAGCATTGATCTTGTTTATAGAATCAATCTTTGCAGCCCGTTCCTTTTGCAACGCTTCTTTTTGCGTAGAATCCGCAGCAGCAATCCTCATCTGATAATCGTATTCGATATTGGAAGTACTCTGCAATACGCCGCTTTGCTCAAGATATTGTACCAATCCCTGGTCGGCCATGCTCACGCCATAGGCATAGGAAACACTGTCCACAGAATTTTTCAGGGATGTTTGCGGTGCGGAGGCTCCTCCGCAGGATGCCATCAACACGGCAAGAACAGTCATTGCACTGAATGTGCTTAAAATTGTTTTCTTCATTTTCTTCATCTTTTATAATTAAATAATGTGTTATATCGTTTTTACCGGAAACAGGTACTATCGCAATTAGCGGTCTATTCTATTCCTAACAACTCTACATCGAAGATAAGGGTGGAATTGGGTTCAATGGAATCTCCCGCACCTTGCACGCCGTAAGCAAGCCCGGAAGGGATATACAATCGCCATTTCGACCCTACCGACATCAACTGGAGCGCCTCTACCCATCCTTTTATCACTTGGTTTACGCCGAAAACGGCGGGTTGGCCTCTCTGCACGGAACTGTCAAAAACCCGGCCGTCCAATAATGTACCGTGATAGTGGCATTTTACCTTATCGGTTGCTTTAGGCTTCGCTCCGTTTCCGTCCTGAAGTATCTCGTATTGCAATCCGCTGGAAAGCGTAACCACTCCCTCTTTTTTACCGTTCTCTTCCAAAAATGCTTCTCCCGCTCTCAGGTTGTTCTCCAACATTTCATCCTGTTTTTTGTTGAAATAGTTCTGAATGACCTTATTCGCCTCTTGTGGACTCATGGAAGGAGCGGCATTACTCATAATCTCCGTAAAGGCTTTCACAAATGATTCTACATCTATCTGCTTCAACCCCGAATTTATCAGATTCGAAGCCATACTCATTCCCAACGCATAGCTCAATTTGTCCATCTAACTTTTCCCTTTTTGATTTCAACTCACAAAAGTACGATTTAATATGTAATAATTCTGCTTTTATAATAAAAAAAATTACACGCAAGAGAAAAAGGGAGTGTATTGGGTTTTAACATTATCATAATTTGATTTTAATTTTTCGATAATCGCGCTTTTTTTGTAATTTCGCCGTTTAAACAAGAAGAAGTAGATTCGTGGGAAAGAAAATAGCGGAAACGCCGATGATGAAGCAGTATATCGAGATAAAAAAACAACATCCCGATGCTATTTTGCTGTTTCGTGTAGGCGACTTTTATGAGACTTTTTCGGATGACGCCATCGCAACGGCCGAAATACTGGGCATCACACTTACACGGAGGGCAAACGGCGCGGCGCAGTTCGTAGAACTGGCAGGCTTTCCGCATCACGCCCTGGACACCTA
>JAIRRZ010000025.1 GCA_031255715.1 Puniceicoccales bacterium | reverse complement strand
CGGCAGCAGAGACAGCTAGGATGTTGGCTTGGAAGCAGCCATTCATTTAAAGAGTGCGTAACAGCTCACTAGTCGAGCGGCTGTGCATGGAGAATAACCGGGCATCAAGCGTAGCACCGAAGCGATGGATAGAATTAATTCTGTGGTAGGGGAGCATTCTGCCGCCGGAGAAGGTTGACCGTAAGGTTGGCTGGAGGCTGCAGAAAAGCAAATGTAGGTATGAGTAACGATAAGGCGGGTGAGAAACCCGCCCACCGAAAAACCAAGGTTTCCTGATCAACGTTAATCGGATCAGGGTTAGCCGGGGCCTAAGGAGTAGCCGAAGGGCGAATCCGATGGACAACGGGTTAATAATCCCGTGCCGGCGTTGGTTGCGATGGGGTGACGGAGGAGTGAAAGGTCCGCGTGCTGACGGAATAGCACGTTAAAGCGACGTAGATAAAGCGGCGGGGTAATGCCCGCTGTTGTCGAAGCGCGACAGTACCGCAAGGCCTCGGCTGAGCGGATAGCGACCCTAACCCGACTTCCAAGAAAACCCCCTAAGCATCAGATCAACGCCGCCCGTACCGTAAACCGACACAGGTGGTTGAGGAGAGAATCCTAAGGTGCTCGAGTGAATCATGGCTAAGGAACTCGGCAAACTAGCCCCGTAACTTCGGGAGAAGGGGCCCCGCAGCGATGCGGGCGCAGAGAAATGGCCCAGGCGACTGTTTATCAAAAACACAGGGCTCTGCCAAATCGAAAGATGACGTATAGGGCCTGACACCTGCCCGGTGCCGGAAGGTTAAGAGGGGGCGTCAGCCGCAAGGCGAAGCGCTGAATTGAAGCCCCGGTAAACGGCGGCCGTAACTATAACGGTCCTAAGGTAGCGAAATTCCTTGTCGGGTAAGTTCCGACCTGCACGAATGGTGTAACGATCTGGGCGCTGTCTCGGCCACGATCTCGGTGAAATTGAAGTCGCGGTGAAGATGCCGCGTACCCGCAACGGGACGAAAAGACCCCGTGAACCTTTACTGCAGCTTAGCGCTGTTTTTGGGCATCGGATGTGTAGGATAGGTGGGAGGCAGAGAGTTGGGGGCGCTAGCCCTCGAGGAGCCGCCGTTGAAATACCACCCTTCCGCTGCTTGAGATCTAACCACCGGAAGGTGGGACACCGCTTGGCGGGTAGTTTGACTGGGGTGGTCGCCTCCAAAAGAGTAACGGAGGCTTCCCAAGGTGCCCTCCGCACGGATGGTAATCGTGCAGAGAGCGTATTAGCAAAAGGGCGCTTGACTGCGAGGCAGACGTGCCGAACAGGTAGGAAACTAGGGTAAAGTGATCCGGTGGCGCCGCATGGGTGGGCCATCGCTCAAAGGATAAAAGGTACTCCGGGGATAACAGGCTGATCGCCGCCAAGAGCTCACATCGACGCGGCGGTTTGGCACCTCGATGTCGGCTCGTCACATCCTGGGGCTGGAGAAGGTCCCAAGGGTTCGGCTGTTCGCCGATTAAAGTGGTACGTGAGCTGGGTTCAGAACGTCGTGAGACAGTTTGGTCCTCTATCCGCTGTGGGCGTTGGAAATTTGAGGGGTTCATTTCTTAGTACGAGAGGACCGGAAATGACGAACCGCTGGTGTTCCGGTTATTGTGTCAGCAGTAGCGCCGGGTAGCTAAGTTCGGACTGGATAAGCGCTGAAAGCATCTAAGCGCCAAGCCATTCCCAAGATGAGATTTCCTTGAAGGTAACTTCGAAAGAGTCCTGGTAGACCACCAGGTTGATAGGTCGGATGTGTAAGCGCAGTAATGCGTTAAGCTAACCGATACTAATGACTCGAAGACTTTTCATTCGTTTTCGTGGACGTTTTTCATAGTTTCGCAATACATTGAATTCAATTCAATTTTAGAATGCATTTTATCGATGCGATCTGGAATGAGTTGTTAGTAATTTTAATGCTGCATCTAACAGGCTATTTCTGAGGAGATAGTAAAGGTTAGTTGATTTTGGCAAAAGGTTGAGGAAGTATTTATGCAGTTAGGTACTCTGGTGATCATAGGTGAGGGGAAACACACGTTTCCATTCCGAACACGATCGTTAAGCCCTCAATCGCCGATGGTAGTGCCGCCACGATGTGGTGCGAGAGTAGGTTGTTGCCAGTATTTGGGCCGGAATTTCTTTTAGGGATTCCGGTCTGATTTGAGTTTGTAATATGTGAGATATTTTTGTGTTTTTTATTCGTAATGGATTGGAGTATGGATGCTGTTAGAGGGATAAGAAATATAGAAGACATAGGCAAAAAAGTGTTCACAGGCGAATCATTGGATCTGAAACCCGGAACAATTATTCCTTCTTTCAGGAGAAAAAAACGTTTCCATTCCAAATGCGATCGTTGAGTCCGCAATCGCTCACCGGTAGTGCCACCACGATGGGTTGCGAGAATAGATTGTTGCCAGTATTTGAATCCGGATTTCCTCAGGAATATCCGGATTATTTTGTTTTGTTTCTAGAACATTTGTGGCTTTTTGTTATTTTATATTTTTTTGTGCTTGTTTTATTTTTATTTATTTTTTCCATGCTCAGCAAATATGAATATAAAAAACAAACAGTTAGGAGCTATTTTTATCGTTGCAGGAACGGCCATTGGTGGTGGAATGATCGCATTACCCATTATGATTGCCAAGTTGGGAATTGTATTGGGGACAGTGCTGATGCTTTTCATATGGGTTGTCGCCTATTACACAGCTATTATTAATATTGAGTTAATTTTACGAGCCGGAAAAGGATTATCCATTGGCCAACTTGGCGCATTATTTTCCGGAAAAATAGCTTCTTTAATTGGAGTTGGATCTTTAAAGCTTTTGATGTTTTCTTTAATGTCTGTTTACATCTATGGTCTGACATCTCTATGTCAAGAAATACTCAATTTGAATAAAGAATACTTTGCGGTAGTTGCTCTATTTGTTTCCCTATGTACGGCATTAGTTTTATTTCTTCCCATACGGTTTCTCGATTATGTCAACAGGATTTTATTTATGGGAGCGCTTGTTTTTATCGGAATTTTGATATTAACATTGGTCTCTTCGATTAATGGAAAACGCATACCGTTTTTCGTTGGAAAGTATGGGGAATTCAGTTCCTGGAGTGTAGTTATTCCGGTTGTTTTCACTTCCTTTGGATTTCAAGTTGTTTTCCATACCTTGAGCAACTATTGTGATAGAAATAAAAAAGTTTTGAATAAAGTTTTCTTTTGGGGTAGTCTCATTCCAGCGATTGTATATATCATTTGGAGTTATGTTATTCTCTGTGCGATTTACAATTATGATCTCGATTTCTATACATCAATAGTTGATGGGAAAGTCGATATCGGCGAATTAGTAAAAACATTAGGAATGATTTCTGGGTTAAAGACTATTCAAGTTATGGTTTGGATCATTTCATTTTTGGCTATAGCAACCTCAGCACTAGGCGTAGGCATGGGATTATGCGATTCAATAGAATCCTATATGAAAATAAAAAACAAACATTCGAAATGGATTTCGATTGCCATTGCCATTGGAATTCCTTCTGTCATTGCCATAATTGTTCCCAGTGCGTTTATTGTAATTCTAGGATTTGCAGGAATGATGCTTTCCGTTTTAGCAATTTTGTTGCCTATTTACATTTTAGCTGTTGGAAAATTTGAAAATGTCTACTACGCATCTACGACCAATAAATTCATGCTTGCAGGATCCGCAATTATGGGTGTCGTAATTATCCTATGCGAGACAATTAATATCGCCTTTTAATAATATTAGTGGTGAACAATTTTTACTAAAACAATATAAAAAAGTTAATTTTGGTAATGGTTTTGAAATTATCTATTTGTTTTTATTTAGCCACTTATATAATGGCGCAGTTCCAATTTTGGCAGAACGCATACGCCGCATAAATGGGCGATTGAGCGTATGCATATTGAATTCTTTTTGAGCAAATTTTATGGGCTTTTGAAAGCGCTTGTTGATTTTTACTTTTTTGTTATAGCGCTGTTGCTTGCGAAATACCTTAGAAAAATGGCGAATTTCTTTTGCATTTTCATTCGTTTTGAGGGTGTGCAATCCGAAAAATTTATCGAGATTTTTGTGCATTGAACGTTTTCCTTCGGTATATTGATGGAAATTAATAAATGTAAAAAAACAAATGCTACGTAGCCAGCGAATTTTCATTTTATTTTACTTTCTTGATTTTGTGTTCGGTTTGTGATGTATCCCAAAGACGAAGAAAAATCCAATAAGCGTGACGATGGGTATGATGGATAGCGCGCATTTGAAATCATTCGCACAATAGTAATGAAATGTCGATTTTGCAGAATTATTATATGAATAATCGAGAATTAATCCAGTAATAGGCTGTAAAATTCCACCAACAAGCGTGACAAACATGTTGATCGTCGCTATGGCACTTGCCTTGGCATTTTCTGCATTTTTTTCCACTCCTAGAACGAAACAAATTACCTGTGGAGCTGAAACAAATCCGGTTAAAAAAAGACACGTTTTTAAAAACGAAATCGGCATATTGCTCCATAGGATTAGAGCGAAAAGCAATATGGCGGCACTTAATGTGCTGAAAAAAAGTATGGAACGCTTGTAACCAGTTTTGTCTGAAAAATATCCCCAAAAAGGTGCGCCAATTAGCCATCCTAAGTAAATCATGGAAATTACAAAGCCGGCTTCCTCACTGGAAAGACAGTAAACCGTTTCAATGTATTCTTTTCCCCAAAGGTCACCTAAAACGGTCGTTGGCATGTACAAAATCCCTCCAACTAATCCTAAAAACCATGTCTGCCTATTTTTGATAACCGTGAAAAACCCGGAAAAAGCATGCTTAGGTGCAAATTCTTCGAAGTGTGCTTTTTGGCGTTCCCTTTCCCAAACAGGGGTCGGTGGCACGCAGATGTAAAGAATAATAAGCGAAAGGATGCCAAAAATACTCGCACCAAACCAGCAATCTTGCCATGTGTAGGTTTTCGCAAAATGAGGAATCCATTTCAATGCTAGAATGGCACCGAGAAATCCAAGAGCTGTTGTCAATCCCGAAACGAAAGAGAGGCGTTCTTTGTGAAACCATACGGTTGCTAGGTACATTACGCCAATAAATCCAAATGCAGAGCCTAAACCCATCAAAAGTCGACCAAATGCAAATAACCAAATCGAATTCCAGGGAATGAGAATACAGGCACATCCAATAGCTACAATGATGCTCGCCGGAATCATTACGAGACGTCCACCAAAGCGATCCAGTAGAATTCCAGCAAAAATTTGCATCGGCGCATAGACATAGTAGTAAATTCCAGAGGCAATCCCGAATATGGTTGACGAAATATCGTAATGGGATTGCATTTTTTGGAGCATTGTTCCTGGCATAACGCGAACAAATAATTCGAAAAAATAGAAAAATGCTGCCGCTCCCCAAACTATCCACGCAATATGCCGGTTGGTTGCTTTTTGTTCGTTTGTTTTAAAAGAACCCATGCTAAAGAATAAAAAGAGTTTTTATATTTTTGTGCAATCTTATTTTATTTTTCCTTTATTGCTCAGAAAAGTGTTGAAAAAAATTTTTGTGTACTATTCACTTTAATGGGTATGTTCTCTAAAATGCGATAAAGCGTATAAAGAAAAAAAAGTAATGACATTTTCAATACAGTCTCGGCAAAAATTTTGCGTGAAGAATCGTCTCGGTCTGCACGCTACACCGGCGGCAATGATTGTAAGAATTATTGGTAAATATAGAGGCATTGACGTTTGGGTTCGAAGATTTAACGAGCAGGTTAATGGGAAAAGTATTATGGGATTGATAATGCTCGAGGCTCGCTGCGGTGCAGAACTTCTTTTTATTATCGAAGGTGGTTCCGTCGTTGAACAGCGATCCTTGATTAGGGAACTGAGTGATCTTTTTGAAAAAAAATTTTTCGAAGAGTAAATTTCATACAGAAACCTTATTACCTCAATTTCTAGCAATAAATTTCGGATTTTTTAGCTTCTTTTTAATAATTCTATGGCTACATTGTGGGATTTTTATGAGCGTTGCTCATGGAAAGGGCGAATGGCGAAATGTTTGGACAAAATGTTCCTTGACGAAAATTTTTAAAACCGAGTAGCCCTCCTATGCTAATAATTTTTCTTGTAAGATAGATCTGAAAAAAATAATGAGGCCATGTTCGTTGATGAAGCGAAGATAATTTTAAAAGCAGGTAACGGTGGCAATGGGTGTCTTAGTTTTTTGCGCGAGAAATATCGCCCAAATGGCGGTCCCAATGGCGGCGATGGGGGCAATGGGGGCGACATAATTTTAGTCTGCGATCGCAATGTGGCGGATTTGATAAATTATAAATTTGTGCCCCACGCCTTCGCAAAAAATGGAGAACCCGGTCGCGGTTCCAATTGCCATGGTGCCAATGGCGCAAGTCGTTTCTTAAAAGTTCCCGAAGGAACAGTTGTGATCAATAATGAAACAGAAACGGTTGCCGTGGAATTACTCAAAGATGGCGAAAAAATTTTATTGCTAAAGGGAGGAGTCGGAGGAAAGGGGAATGTCAATTTTAAGAGCTCTATTAATCAGGCGCCGCGAAAAATAACGCTTGGTACACCGGGAGAAACGGGGGAATTTACTTTTGTTCTAAAAACAATTGCAGACATTGGACTCGTCGGGTTTCCTAATGCGGGCAAGTCGTCCCTAGTCAATGTTTTGACCAATACACATCAAAAGGAGGCTCCCTATCCTTTTACAACACTCAATCCAAAGGTAGGCGTTATTCATTATCCGGAAACATATCAGACATTGACCATTGCAGATATTCCCGGGCTAATTTCCGGAGCACATGAAAATCATGGTCTCGGTATTAAGTTTTTAAAACATATCGAACGCTGTAAAATGCTCCTGTTCCTGATCGATATCGCTGCCATTGATGGACGTGATCCCATCAATGATTACTGGATATTACGAGAAGAATTGGCGCACTATGACCATGCACTTTTGAAAAAAAAATGTCTTATTGTTGTCAATAAAATCGATTTACCTTTGGCGGAAGAACATTTATCGGCCTTTAAAAAGGCCGTCAATAAAGAAATTTTGGCAATTTCGTGCGTAGAAAGTCTTGGTATTGACGAGCTAAAAGAAAAATTGCATACGCTTTGTGCTAGGATTTGAAAACTAGACAGTTTTAAAAGAACTTGATGATGTGCTTTTTGTTTAGAAGCCCCCGCGGCGTAGCCGCGGGGGCCTCTGAATAAGAGGTCAAGGAGTCTACGACTCCTTGCAAGGGGTTTGAGGGGAAGGATTCCCCTCACTAAAAGTAAATATTGAAAAAAGTTTTTTTTCATTTACTTTTACTATAATGAATAAAGCGGTGTTGGTGATTTGTGATGGTTGGGGAATCAACAAAAATTTAAAGTTGAAACAATGGGATGCAATTGCCAATGCACAAACACCATTTTTTGATAAAATATTGGCGACATGTTTATATACTGAACTTAAAACCTGTGGACGGGATGTTGGGTTACCGCACGGTATAATGGGGAACAGCGAGGTCGGCCATCAAAATATTGGTGCAGGACGGATCGTAGACCAGGAAATTGTCCGCATCGATAAAGCTTTTGAGGAAAAAAATGCGGAAAATAATTCTGTCATCTTTAAAGCAATTGAGCGTGCAAAAAAAAGTAATAAAAAATTACACCTTTTAGGTCTATGTTCCGATGGTGGGGTTCATTCCGTTCTGCGACATCTGTATGGTTTGCTTGAAATTTGTAGAAAACATGAATTAAATTCCGTTTATATTCACTTTCTCGGTGATGGGCGTGATACCCCACCAAAGAGTGGGTTAGAATTTTTGCGGGCGATTGAAAAAAAATGTGATGAATTAGGTGTAGGAAAAGTAGCTACCGTGATCGGGCGGTTTTGGGCGATGGATCGCGACAATCGCTGGGAACGTGTGCAAAAAGCTTACGACTGTTTGACCGGAATGGGCGAAAATTTAAAAACTAAAAGTGCGGAGGAAGCAATTGAAAATTACTATAAAAATCCGATGGACGATGTTCGGCAAGGTGATGAATTCATATTACCGACACAAATTATCGATGAGAAGGGACAGTATTCCGGAGCAATAGAAGATGGTGATTCATTGATTTTATTTAATTTTCGCGGAGATCGACCTCGAGAAATTACCCGTGCATTTACGGATAAAAATTTTGACAAATTTCCAAGAAAAAAAACGATCGATGTGTTTTGGGTGACGCTAACAGAGTATGAGCAGGGGTTATGTCCGAATGTGATTTTTGCTCGTCCAGAAAAAATGAAAAATATTTTAGGGAGCTATTTGAGTGATTTGGGAATTACGCAACTGCGTTGTGCGGAGACGGAGAAATATGCGCACGTAACATTCTTTTTTAATGACTATCGCGAGGAACCATTTGTCGGTGAGGAACGCGTATTAATTCCAAGTCCACAGGATATCGAAACCTATGATCAGCGTCCAGAAATGAGTGCCTATGCGGTTAGAGATAAAGTGGTCGAAGCAATTTTATCGGAACAATATGGTTTGATTGTTGTCAATTTTGCGAATATGGACATGGTTGGACACACGGGAAATTTTAAAGCAGCGGCTAGGGCGGTGGAGGTAGTGGATTGGTGTTTGAGTGAAATTGCGTTGGCGGTGGATAGGGTGCATGGAACAGCGCTTATTACGGCAGACCATGGGAATGCCGAGCAAATGTGGGATTTTGAAAATGAGGTTCCCCACACACAGCACACGATGAATCCAGTGCCCTTGGTGCTATATGGTGAACGCTGTGGAGCAGCTTCCTTAAAATCGGGAGGAAAATTGGGCGATTTAGCTCCAACACTTCTCCATATTATGGACCTAAAACAACCCGCAGAAATGGCGGGCCAATCACTAATCAATCGTTGAGATGGCACTTTTAGAATTTTGGAATCATCCGATATGCGGCCTGTTTATTTTTTTACTAGGAGCGTGTCTTGGTAGTTTTTTTAATGTCTGCATCATGCGCATTCCGAAAAATATTTCCATTATTCTTCCCAGATCATATTGTAATTGTGGTCAACCAATTCCATTTTTTTTCAATATTCCGATTATCAGTTGGGTTTTATTAAAAGGTAAAGCGCGTTGCTGTGGACGGAAAATCGAATTTCAATATGTTTTTTGGGAAGTTTTGACGGCTGTTTTATTTTTACTACTGTGGCAAAGGTCGGATCCATGGGAATTTTTGGTTTATGGAATTTTTTTGGGGTTACTGATTATCACTTCGGGAATTGATTTCGCAACGATGACTATACCCGATCGCTGTACCATTGGTGGCGCAGTTTTAGGAATTTTAGGAAGTATATTACTATCGCATTTTTCCAAGGGAAATTACATTTTTTTTGGAGGAATTGCTTCGATTCATGGCATGCTATTCGGGTCGAGTATTTTGCTGTGGATTGCTATTTTCGCGGAACTTGTTTTGAATAAGGAAGCGATTGGGTTCGGTGATGTGAAATTAATGGGTTGTATTGGTGCGTTTTTAGGAACAAAGGGAGCAATTTTTTCGATTTTTGGTGGGACCTGTTTAGGTATGGTCACTCTATTTCCTGTTTGGTGGTTTTGTAATCGGCGGAAAGGCACACTAAAATTTGGTAGTCCATTACCGTTTGGTCCATTTTTGGCCTTTGGAGCAATGAATTATTTACTGTTTTTTAAAGCTACTTTCGACGAATATTGCGCGCAAATTGAAATACTTTTGAGCTGATTAATGTGCCCATAAGCGGTGAAATCGCTTCAATCTTTCAAGAAAAGATTGTTGCAATTATGGTTCTGCCGATTTACTACGGGCTAACTGTGAAAAAACTACAAAACGGTACTATTTTCTATCAAATCGATTTTCGATGCCTTTCCAGAGGCGAAGGATATTCGGGATATGACGCAGAAATAGGATTATCATTAGAGAAAAGGCCAACCTAATAATTTCCGTTTTATAGGCAAAGAGATAGGTTGTAAGTGGTAGAGATAGTGCGAAACATAGGGAAGCGAGCGAAACAAAACGTGTGATTGTAAATACGGCATACCACAATACGATGCCTAGCAATGCGGTGCTGGGCGTCAAAATGAATAGGCCACCGATGGTTGTGGCGACTCCTTTTCCTCCTCGAAATTTTAGAAAAAGAGAATAACTATGCCCCAAAACAAGTCCAATAAGCAGTATGGCATGCACATTGTTTACCTGGTATGGGTGCAATTGGAAAAAATTTTTAATAAAAAAAATAGGCAAAAAACCTTTAAGAAAATCAAGCAAAAAAACTAAAATGCCATATTTTTTTCCAAGAACGCGTTTTACATTAGTAGCGCCGGGATTTCCGCTGCCTTGGCAAAAGATATCGATGCCTTGTGTTTTGGAGATGAGCACAGCAAAGGGAACTGATCCAATAATATATCCTATTAAAAATGTCCAGTAATAGAGCATAAATAAAATAAAAACAACGCTAAGCACTTGAACAATCAAGCGCAATGATTTATTTTAGTGGGTTAAATCTTGAATCTTGTTTATTAAAATAGTTGTACTAATATTGGGCAATATTTGCACAAACTCTATGGTGGTACGCATTTTGTCAAGGACAAGATGCTCTTCCATATGAAGTATTTCAAAATTATAATCCGCTGATTTTACGTAAATATCGGGATGGAAAGTCTTTAATTCTTGGGTTAATCGTTGACCAGTAAAGATAAAAATCCCCCTGACACACTCTAGCGCAGAGAGAATATATGCTCGTTCATTTTCGCCAATAATCGGTCGCGATGGACCTTTCAATTGGCGGATACTCTCGTCACCATTGAGCGCTACCCAAAGTTCGCCGAATTTTGCTGCCTGTTGTAATGAGAATATGTGACCTGCATGGAGTAAATCGAAGCATCCATTTGTCAAAACAACGGCACAATCATGGGGCTGATTACGAATTTTTGTGGCTTCTTCTAAGGAAAATAATTTTGGATTGGTTAGCATAAATTAGGAAGCCGTACGCAGTGAGCGAGAAAGCGTACATTTAACACGGTCCAATATGCCATTAATAAATGCTTTGGAATTTTCTCCGGAAAACATTTTTCCCAATTCAATTGCTTCGTTAATCGTTACGATTGGAGGAATATCATTACGATATAATAGCTCGCAAATTGCAAGACGGAGGATACATAAATCGACTAGCGATAGACGTGAAAAATTCCAATTCGTTGCGAAACGATCAATAAGCGTGTCAATTTCGGCTAAATTTTTTTGTAGTAAAAAGATTATTTCTTGGGCAAACTTAAAACTTATCGGATCTTTTTCAAAAATATTGCAGAGCGATAGAAAAGTTTCCGTATCCGCTTTCGTTCGTGTTGCTTCACACATATAGGCCAATTGAACCAGTAGAATCCGATTTTCACGGCGCAGCGACATTTTTTCACTTTTTTCATTCGTTTCCATATTCAGCTATTTTTATCATTTATAGGCTTTTTTTCAATAACTTCATCCACAATACCATATTCTTTTGCATCCATTGCCGACATAAAAAAATCGCGATCCGAATCTTTTTCTACTTTTTCCATTGGTTGGCTTGTACATTCTGCAAGAACATGGGTCAAAGTTTTTTTCCAACGTAAAATCTCTTTTGCTGCGATCGATATATCCGAGGTTTGTCCCGTTGCCTGGCCTGAAGGCTGATGAATCATAACTCGGCTGTTGGGAAGCGCATAGCGTTTTCCCTTAGTTCCAGCTGTTAGGAGTACCGTTGCCATGCTTGCTGCCTGTCCAATACAGTAGGTTACTACGTCGCAGCTCATAAATTTTATTGTATCGTAGATTGCCATGCCAGCCGTAATGCTACCTCCTGGCGAATTAACGTACATATGAATATCCTTTTTAGAGTCTTCCATTTGAAGAAAAAGCAGTTGGGCGACGATTGCATTGGCTACGAAATCATCGATTGCTGTCCCTAAAAAAATGATGCGATCCTTAAGCAAACGACTATAAATATCCCACGAGCGCTCCTGGCGACCATCGCGTTCATAGACATAGGGCAGTGGCATGTAAGTTTGATTGATGATTTTAGATTGCATAATTACTCAATATTGATGGGTACGGCAGAACCATCGGATGATGTGTCCTCTGCAGGGTTTACCGTTGTCGAAGAAACATTTTCTTCCTTACTGTCACTTCTCCTTAAATTGGTAAGCAAAATAAAATCAAGTGTTTTTCCAAAAACAGCACGTCGTTGAAGCTCACGAATACGTTCTTGATTATTTTTAATCTCTTCGATCAATTGATTCGGAGCAATTCCCAACATCGATGCTTCTTGTATAACCATCTGATTCATTTCTGCTTCTGAAATGGTAATTTTTTCCTGTTCAGCAATTTTTTCAAGAATAAAATTGACCTTTGCGCGATCGCGGGATAATTCTTGGGTGTCTTCAACTAATTTATCTTTACTATCTTGAAATATTTCCGCAGCTATACCTCCATGAATTTTTTGCTCAACCAAACTACGTATGATATAAATTTGCTCATATTGTATAGCACTTTCAGGAACTTCGAAGAAGGCGGTATCGAGCATTTTTTGAACAATACTTTCCCGCTGTTCGAAACGCAATATTTGTAGTTTGCGATTTTCTAGTTCTGCCGTTGCTTGGGTTTTGAGTTCGTCAAGATCCTTTACTTTTAATTTCTCAAAGAATGCATCGTCGAGCTCGGGAAGGATTTTCTCGCGGATTTCGAAAATTTTGATATGGTAAATCACTTTTTTCCCTTGTAGTTCAGTGACGTCAAAGTCAGTCGGGAATTCCATTTCAATGTCCTTTTCACCATCAATTTCCATTCCCTCAATACCTACGGTGATTGCGTTTATTTCATGGGAGTTTTCATTGCCTGCCTCTGTCCAGGTATTTTTTTGTTCAGCCCAGATTGGTGTTTGCGGAACAAGATCGATGGCTTTTGTTCCATCATCGAGTGTACCTTCATACTGAAAGCGCACAAAATCCCCCCTTTGAATCGGACGTTTTACTTCTTTGTAATTCGCATAATGATTACGAATTTGTTCGATGGCTTTGGTAATGTCTTCATCATTAATGGCAATTGCGGGTTGTTCAATTTCGATATTTTTATAATCGAACAGCTCGAAGGTTGGCTTCAAATCAACGATAAAATTGAGTTCCTTTTCTCCATCGAGTGTATTTTTAACATCAAATTTCGTAAGCGAAAAAATTTCCCAATTATTTTCTTTAACAATATCATCAAAGACTCTCGAAGCAACAGTCTTGTCGACTTGTTCTTGTAATTCTTTGGCGTAGCGCGATTTGATAAGTGCTAAAGGAACTTTACCCTTCCGAAATCCCGGAATTTTAACATCCCGAACGAAAGATTGTAAAGCGGAATTTTCTTCGTTTTGAATGATATCTTTTGCGATAACAACGGTGGCTTCCTTGCGAACCGAACTTATTGACTTAATTTCACTTTTCACTTTTTATTTCTCTAATTTCCTAAGAAGGATCTTGATTTCGTCAACCTTATAAAATTTTCTTTAATATTTTCTCCCATTATAACGTATTATTTTTCCAGCTCGGCTTGCGAAAATAATCAATGATAAATGGTGGTAGCATTACCATAATATTTCCCGCAATCATGAGCAAGATGTAAGTTGTTTTACTTTCGAAGTGAATTTCTTCGGGCGGTAAAAATCCAATGATGTAACAAATTGCACAAATGATGCTGGCTGTCACACCCATAACAATCATTCCAAAATTTCCAAAGGGAACGGTGTAGGTACGTTTTACATCGGGATATTTGAATTTAAGTATAATTCCAGCGGCGAACATGAGGATATACATAATGAGCATCGTCTGAGCTGTAATCGCTACGAGAATCCAGAAACATTTTGTTACGGATGGAATGACTAAAAAAATAAATGAAAACAACGTAATGGTGATGGCTTGCCAAATAATAATTGCTGAGGGCATGCCCTGGGCATTCATTTTTTGTAAGGGCGGTGGAAGATTCCCTGTTTTAGCCGTGGCGAGCATACCCCGGGCGGGTCCTGCAACCCAGGCAATAAACCATCCTAAAACACCCAGAGCCATAAGCCATGTGATCCATTTGATAAGCCAGGGTATACCGAATTGCATACATAGTGCTTCGATGGCTTGAATAACTCCCGATTCGAGGGTGAGTATTTCTTTAGGGACCGATACTGCAATGGCGAGAGAACCCAGCAGAGAAATAACAAAAATGAGGAGTGCGGACAACAATATGGCGTGTGGGTAATCCCGTTGAGGATTGTTGACATCATGGGCATGGGCAGCGGACATCTCTAGACCTGCAAATCCGAGGAATACATTGAGTAGAAAGACAAATTTTTCCGGAGAATCGAGGACGGGCGATAGCGCAGAAAAGGATAGCTTCGTATGGGATTCGTGTCCTGTCGCAAGCCAGGCAATTCCCAGTGCCGTAATAATAATTCCTGGAATAATTGTGCCGAAAACGGAGCCCATATTGGTAACGAAGCTTGCCAGGCGTATTCCTCGAAGCGCAATCCAGGTTCCTCCCCAAGTAACAGCCAAAATAACAAAAAATATGTAGTAATTATTTTCCGCAAGGCTTGGATAGCCGGTTGCATACGCTATAATTGAAGCGAAATAGGCGAGAGATGCTGGAAACCCGACTACATTTGAAAATAGTTGTAACCAGACTGCTAGGAATCCCCAAAGACCTCCCATTGCTTTGCTAACCCAGTTAGCAATGCCGCCTTCTTCGGGAAAACCGGTTGCCAGTTCCGCCGATACGAGGGCAGTTGGAATGAGAAAGAAAATTACAGAGAAAATATAGAAAGCGACCATACCTAAGCCGTATTCGGCCATGGAAGGTAAATTTCTGAGGTTAATGACCGCTGCGCAATTAATCATTGCTAGAGAAAATACCCCCAAATGCGCACGAGGTTTATCCGTGGACTGATTTTTGATGTCCATTGCTAATGACTAGCTGCTAGATTTTTTAATGATGTCAATATTTTTTAGTAAAAAAATCAAGAACAGTTTCCTGCTAGCCTTTGGGTATCGTATTTCGGTCACGTATGAGGCATATGTGCGTGAGCAGTATATTTTTGGGCAAAGTTAAGTAAGTTTTTGAAAACTAGGATTTTTTTTTCTTGAATTAATTGCTTGCATTGTGAGGATTGTGGATATTGAGATTCGAGTAAAATGCTGTGAATACCTGCGTTTAGACCTGCAAAAGCATCGGTTTCTTTGTCGCCAACCATGTAGCATTCATTGCGATTCAATCGATATTTTTCGACCATTTCATTAATAAATCGCGGAGAAGGTTTGCGGTAATGTTCCGGTGCATAGGTTGCCTCGGGTGCAATACAAATTTCCGTAAAATACGGATTGCCTAAGAGTTCGATAATCCGTTGATTGCAGGCTTCAACGTCTTCTTTGGTGTAAATTTTTTGCTCAATGCCGGGTTGATTTGTGAATAAAAAGAGCCGAAATTTTTGGTGTATAAAAATTTCAATGGCTTCCTTTGCTCCATCAATTGGGTAAATTTTATTCGGCTCGGAAACGTAATAATAATCGACGTTGAGCGTACCATCGCGATCAAGAAAAATCGCTTTTTTGATCGACTTTTGTACATTTTGCGAAAAATGATCCATATGTTTGGGTTATTTGCGAAAGTTCGCACTCAGGTTAAGTCAACTAAAAATAAACTGACTTCAATCTTTAAAAATATTTTTCATGGAAAAAAACTTGATCAAAATTCTGTCGACCAAATTGAAGCTTTGCTTTATTCGGCCGATATTGGTGTTGAAACGACAAGGAATATTGTTACTATGATTAAAGCAGCTTATGAAAATAATCCACAAATGCGGGACCGGGAAGTGAGTGTGATTTGTAAAAATGTATTACTCGATGTGCTCCATGGTGCTGATCATTGTTCGGAGCTATTTAAAAGACAGGTGGTCATCGGTGATGGGGGTAACTTACAGGAAACAACGATTCCGCTAGTGATTGGATTGATTGGAGCTAATGGTTCCGGAAAAACGACAACTGCTGCAAAATTGGCAGGGTTTTTTACGGGAAATGGACAATCGGTAATTGTGGGAGCTTGTGATACATTCCGTGTGGCGGCGAATGAGCAGATTAAAATTTGGGCGGATCGGCTTTGTTTTGATCTTGTCGAGAGCCAGCGGGGAGCTGATCCTGCTTCCGTTGCATTTGACACCTGTCAAGCGGCCATTAGGCGAGGAAAAAATGTTGTCATTTTAGATACGGCAGGGCGTCTCCATAATAAATCCAATCTCATGGCGGAACTAATGAAATTAAAAAAAGTGATTGGGAAAGTTAACCCTGCTTTTCCGCAGCACCTATGGTTAGTTGCTGATGCCCATTTGGGGGCGAATACGATTGCATCGGCAAAAAAATTTCACGACGAACTTGGTTTAACGGGGATGATTTTGACGAAACTAGATGGAACAAGTCGCGGAGGAGCAATTGTTGGGATTTATCAAAAGTTAGGTATTCCGGTTTACTTTATCGGTACCGGTGAAAGTCCTGAGGATTTGATACCGTTTGCTGTTGATGAATATGTCTGTGCACTTGTGGAGGAGTGATATGTATTAGCCATCGGGTTGTTGAATCAATTTTGGCCAACACAATTGACATTTGGAAACATGAAAAATTTACTTTGTCCTTATAATTGCGATTCATTTATCGCAAATTCATAAATATTAAAACTTTTGATATATTGGCTTTGATTCGTTGGAAATGCTAGTTTTTATGGCATTTAATGCTATCTAACGGGATGGATTAGAAAATAATTGACAAGACTATTTAATCTTGCAAGAATTACTACAGGTGGGTATAACACACATAGCAAAAGAGTATGGATAAAACGATCATTGAACAAATTGCACGGAAACAGCCGCTCCTCGATAGGGAGCTCGAAAAGCTGGCAAATATTAACGACGGAACCTATTGTGTTCACCAAAGTTGGGGGTTAGGCCAAATTCTAGGCTATGAACCTACGGCGAATGTATTGAGAATTGTGTTCGAAGATCAGGAAGAACATCGTATGAATCCTATCTTTTGCGTCAAAAAATTAGAGATTTTGCCTAACAATAATATTCTCGTTCAATTCAAAAATAATCCTGAAGAAATTACGGAAAAGGCCAAAAATGAGCCTGTTGCACTTATTCGTTCGCTCATTGAAGAAAGTTCTCATAAGGAATTAGCACTGAGTGAAATTGAGTTTATTTTTAAACGTATTATTGGGGAATCCGGATTTCGTCGCTGGTGGTCTAATGTAAAAAAATTACTCGCGAAGGATCCGCTAATTGCGCTATCACCGAAACGTCTCAATACTTACATTTTACGGGAGCAACCCGTCAGTATCGAAGATGATATTATAGAGCAGGTTCAGATACATCGAGACCCTGTGAAAAAAATCGAAATTGCTGCGAAAATTTTGGATCTTCCCCATGAAAATCAGGAAACGATTGCCTTAGAAATTAAAAATGTGGTCAATGATTTGAGCGCTATTCTTACGTCCAATGACAAGCGTTTGTCTATCGCACAAAAATTAACCTGCTGTTGGGTTCGTAATGATCTAGCGGGAATTATTGGTGAAGAAATTGAATATTTTGAACCAACTCCGGAGGCATTAGTTCGCGATTGTAGTAATCTAGGTAGATTGGTTGAAGATTTACTGCCGAGTTACTATGGGCGCTTTTTGCTATTAGTGACCTGTGCATTTCCCGATGAATGGGAACAACGCTGCGCTAATTTATTAAGAAATAGTCAGGGAAAATTTACAAATGAATGTATTCTATTTCTTGTTGAACGGGGTTGTCATGACTTTTTGAGGGACTGTTTTAATCGCTGGTTGAATGAACGTGCATTAAAGTCACCGGTATTACATTGGATTATTAAGAATCGTCACGTGCGGAAATTTTCTGAAGTTATTTCTAAAGAATTGATTGGGCATAAATTATTAAATGCAATTTTTTTGGCCATTGATATCGAAGCTTTAGCCAATGCTTCGTCGAAACGCATTCCTTTGGCTGAACTGGTCAGTGAAGATCGTAATTTAATTTGCGATTTGCTATCCGATGCGACGGAAGAGCATGCGCGAGATTTATGTCAAATGTTAATGCAAAATCAATGGTTTGATTCGTTGACTAAAAAATTACTATTTGCACGATTTATTAAGGAGTTTCCATCGATTCAAGCGTTAATTTCCGATAAACTTTCCGATAAGCAAAGCACAGATGTTTCACTTATGGTTTCTCGAGAAAGTTTCGATGCGAAGAAAAAGGAATATGAAATATTAATTAATGAAAAAATTCCGGCCAATAAAAAAGCTATTGAAATTGCCCGTGAGCATGGAGATCTTAGTGAAAATTCGGAATACAAAATGGCACGGCAGGATCAAGGTATTTTGCTATCGCGGCGTGACCAATTGGAAGCCGACCTTAAAAGAGCGCAAATTATTAATTTTGCTACGGCAAATGACGATGTTGTAGGTATTGGTACCATTGTTTGTTTAATGAACACGTTCAATGAAAATGCGGAATATGCAATTCTGGGTGCTTGGGATGGCGATCCCGACAATAATATTCTTTCCTATAAAACTCCGCTGGCCCAGGCATTGCTCGCAAAACGGGTTGGCGATGATGTGGAAATGACCATTGGCGATCAAACTTCATCCTGGAAAGTCGAAGCCATTAGGCGCTACGTCGATTGTGTGTGATTTTTTTCTGATTCTGTGAAACGAAAATACAGTCTTTTTATGCTCCAGAAGGAATAGTGATGAGTTAATTTCTAGGGCAGTATCCTGTGGTTTTACTGTAAGGAATGAGATTCTGGAAAAATTCTTTAGTAAAGAAATTGTGGTAGGGAGATATATATTGAAAAAGTACAGCCTCAATGGGCACTTTTCCCATTAAAAAAGTGCCATTCTTCATTGATTTTTTCGGCAATATCAGGTAATTGATGGAAAACGCAGAGCAAAATCGTGTGCTTTTTCGAATAGATAGGCGATGGACATTAACTCGGATTCATGGAATGCTTTGCCAATAAATTGGAGACCAATAGGTAGGCCTGCCTTTGAAAATCCACAGGGAATGGATAGGGCCGGCAAGCCCGACAAATTGACGGATACGGTACAAATATCGCTCAAATACATTTGCAAAGGATCGTTTATTTTCTCACCCAATTTAAATGCCGTTGTTGGTGTCGTAGGTGACAAAATAACATCTACGGTTTCAAATGCTTTGGCAAAATCTTCACAGATTCGTGTCCGAACTTTTTGTGCTCGGACGTAGTAAGCTTCGAGGTGATTACTACTTAATACATAGGTGCCTAAAATGATACGCCGTTTAACTTCCGAGCCAAAACTTTCTCCCCGTGATTTGAAATAAATATCCGTTGCATTGGTTGCCTTCGGGCTACGATGGGAGTAGCGAATGCCGTCAAATCGTGCCAAATTTGAGGAAGCTTCAGCCATCATAATCACATGGTATACCGGAATCGCATAGTGAGTATGCGGTAGAGAAATATCAACGGTGGAGTAACCATTTTTTTCATAAAATTTGATGACATTTTCAATAGCTTGGCGAACTTCCAAATCGATACCTTCCGAAAAATATTCCTTTGGGATGCCGATGCGGCAGGGTTGCTGCTTTTTTAGGAGTTGATTATAATTTGGAATTTCCGCATTGCAGCTTGTTGAGTCGCGTTCATCGTACCCAGCAATGACCTGGAGCAATAGTCCCAGGTCCGTTACATTGCGTGCAAATGGTCCAATCTGATCCAGAGAGCTGGCCAATGCCGATAATCCATATCGACTAACAAGGCCATAGGTCGGTTTTAATCCTGCGATACCGCAGCAGGCTGCTGGTTGGCGTATTGAGCCGCCCGTGTCTGAACCTAAGGCCAAAGGAACCTCACCCGCGCAGACTGCCGCTGCGCTACCGCCACTACTTCCACCGGGAATATATGCCAGATTCCATGGATTATGGGTCTTTTGGTAGGCCGAATTTTCCGTGGAAGATCCCATGGCAAATTCATCTAAGTTTAATCGTCCCATGAGAATTGCTCCCGATCGATATAAAGATTCCGTAACCGTCGCATCGTAGGGACTGATGTAGTGCTCTAAAATTTTGCTAGCACAGGTCAAAGGCTGACCTTTTTCCGCAATGACATCCTTCATACCTACGGGAATGCCGTCAAGTAATCCTAATAATTTTCCTTTGGCCCGGCGTTCATCGGATGCTTTTGCCTGCTGCAACGATCTTTCTTCATCGAGCGATAGAAATGCTTGAATTTTAGGGTCTACGGCCTTGATACGTTTGAGAAAAATTTGTGTCAATTCTACGGAAGATAAGGATTTTTTTGCCAGCATTTGCAGTAAATCTTCCGCTGATTTAAAAAAAAGTTCTTCCATATTATTCCACAATTCGGGGGACCGTAATTTGGTTATTTTTTTGTTCCGGAGCATTCATTAGTGCGGTTTCGACGGAAAAATTCTCCCCAGGTTTATCGCTACGCAAAACATTACTAATTTCCAATGTATGGAGAGTTGGTTTTACATCTCGGATATCTACTTCTTCGAGTTGCTGTATGTGGGCGAGCATGGTATCGATTTGTTTGGGAAGCGTTCTACGCTCCTCATCGGAAATAGCAATCCGGCATAGCATTGCAATATGGTCGATATTGATGTGTTCAGCTGTCATATTTTTACTAAAAACTGAAAACTAAATCTAAAAGGTCAAGTTGTATTTCTCCCTAGTCATAGTACGCATAATTTGCATTTTGATTTTTTAAAACCTAAACTTGACCTGTATGAGTTTTTGATGTTAATGGATTTCGTCTTTCAAAGATAAGCGTCAATGATCAATTGCAATAAATAGTTTTTTAGATGATAGTATGAACAAAGGAAACGTATTAAGATTTGAATCTTTGGTTGTTCATTATAAAAATAGGCGTATTTTTTCATTGAGACGCAGTGGTGGCATACGAGCGGTTGATGAGGTTTCGATGTCGCTGGAACAAGGAAAAATCATGGGAATCGTTGGCGAAAGTGGCAGTGGAAAATCTTCCTTACTTAAGGCACTTTGTAAGTTTATTCCTATTCAAGGCGGTCGTATTTTTATCGAAGAGGTCGATATTACGGAATTTTCGGATAGAAAATTTTTTCCCTATCGCAGGAAAGTACAGATGATTCCTCAGGACTTTTTCGACATATTTGATCCCAAAATGACGGTTAAAGAGATTTTAGCAGAGCCATTAGAGATTCATTTTGGGGAGTTAAGTTCCCAAGAAAAGGAAGCACGCATTTTGGAATTATTGGAATTGGTTGAATTGGATGATACTTTAATCGAGCGTTTACCGTCGCAGTTGAGCGGAGGACAACGGCAGCGCATTTCCATTGCGCGTGCTTTAGCAGTAAACCCCATGATATTGATTTGCGACGAAATTGTAAGTGCTTGCGATTTATATGCTCAAAAACAAATTCTGAAATTGTTGACCACTCTCAATCGGGAAAAAAATATCGCCATGTTATTTGTTTCGCACAATATCGCCGTTATTGCTCATTTGTGTCATGACATTATTGTTATGCACCGGGGGAAATTTTTGGAAATTGGATCCTTAGAGATGCTTCGTGGTTCGAGCAATAGCTATGTACAATCTCTAATGGATGCCGTTCCCCATTTGAAAATGGCGAAAAAATGGAAAGAAAGATGATGGTTGTGAAGGAAATGAATGGGAAATGGAAATTTTTCGGATTTAGCAATTGTTTCAAATGGGAGCTACTTTAGGGAAAAATTTACTTGACAAATTTATAGGTAGCGACGATGCTTTGGGACAGAAGATGAGCATAAGCGATATATTTAAAATGCGGGATATTTTTTTTAACCCTTTAGAAATTTACCAATGTTTTGTTTCATTTATACACAGTGTCTAGATCTGGATTTTTGGCATTTATTTATTTTTGCGATTTATATATGAAAATAAGATTGCATATTTGCGATAATGGGTTGCATAGATGCGTGAAGTTGCATCGTAGATGAAAAATAGCATATGATATATGAGCAAAAATTTAGGGAATTTATTTGCTGAAGCGCGTCGAGAAAAAGGGCTTTCGCTAGATGAAATAGCGGAAATGATACACATTAAAGCGGAATATTTGGAGGCGATTGAAGAAGAGAAGTTTGATTTTAATTTACCTGGTATTTATAGGCGTGGATTCTATAAATCCTACGCTGATTTTTTGGGTCTCAATTTGGACGACATGATGGTCAAGTGCCCCGTCAAACCCTTTGAAACGATGGAATCTTCTCGAAAACGCCGAGAAATGGTCTCTCAGGTTGCTAAAAAAACACAGGAAGTGAACCTTGAGAAAGTGAAAACCTCTTTTTCGGATGATGTGGAGGGAGAAAGTACATCCCAGAATGGACCTAAGGTTTCTCCTGTGAACCGGGCGGCAGCTATGAAAATAGTAGGCATGGTTGGAGGAGTGATTTTGCTCATTTTATTATTATGCGTGATTGTTATTACTATTTCTTCACCCAGTTCGCTACCCAAAGAAATGACGAAACAGGAAGATGTTAATGAACTTGTTGAGAAAAAAATTACTATGTCAGCAAAAGGAGACATTAAGGTAATGGTACGTTCCGAAGAGGATAGGGCAAAATTGTTTTCGGGAACGATACAGAAGGGTGGTGAACAGGTAATCACTTATAAAGCACCGATTCAGATTTTTTTTGACCGGGGCGAGTTTTTAGTCATTGAATTAGCGAATGGTGAATTACTGCATCCCGATTCAGGGCGTGGAGGAATTCAAATAAAATAAATCTTCAAAAATTTTAGAATCTTTCTAGATTCCACGACCATGTCTTTTGGTGAAGATTTTAAATGGGCACGGAAAATAAAGTTGTTGAACAAAATATTGGGGATAGTTACGGTTTCCCTTATTGTTGTGGCAATCAATATATTGTCCATGTACCATTTTATCCGTTTCGATTGGCAAAAGAAACACAATTTTGCACTCGAAGAATTTTCACTCAATGTACTCAATATTTTGGAAGATCCCGTTGAAATTTATCTTTTCTATGGACGATCACCGGATGATGCTATTCCTTTTTTTGTGAACGACTTGCGCAATTTGTTAAAGGAATATAAACATGCGGCACCCCATCGGATCAAGGTAAAGTTTATCGACACGGTACAACAGCAACGCATGGCGGATGAGTTATCTCTGCGATTTGGGGTGGTTACTAGCAACAGTATTGTGATTTCGAGTCGAGAGCATTTTCGTATTATTCCAGCTTTTGAGCTCTATGAATTTAAAAATGGCGTAGTTTCTGGGTTTAAGGGAGAACAAATGATTTCCGATGAGATTCTGAAACTTTCCAATCGCGAGACTAAAACAATACTCTTTTCGATGGGCCATGGCGAAATGGATATCGATAATATCCATCCACTTTATGGTAGTTCCAATATCAAAGAGCTTTTGCGCCAAAATGGTTATCGGGTCGAGAAAGTAAAATTGACGGAGAAGATCGACGACAGTAATGTGCGCCTACTGATTATTGCTGGAGCTCAGACAAATTTTGCAGAAAAGGAAATCCAAGTTTTGCGAAATTTTTTGAAGCGGGATGGGCGTGTTCTGGTCCTACTTTCACCGCCAAGAATATGTGGCCTAGAGGATTTATTTTTTGAGTGGGGGATTTTAGCCGACGATATGTTAATCATCGGTAATAATGATCATTTGGGGATTTCTGGAGACAATATGATTGATAATTTTATGGAGCATCCGATTACGCAACCCATGCTCAGTATGCAATTAGTTGCCCTATTTGGATTATGCCAGCCTGTCCGCATTGACATTGGTGCTCCAGTGAAACAATATCGAACAACACCGCTATTATCTTCCGGTGAAAAGACATTTGCGAAACTCGATTATTTGCAGCGCAAACCTCAATATAATCCTTCAGAAGATTTAGCTGGTCCAATATCTGTAGCTGTTCTATCTGAACATATGATCGATGAAAAAACTGTGGGAATGCAAGGGAAATTATTGGTCATAGGGAGTGCAGATTTCATAAATAACAATCGCTTTTGTGTTTTAGGAAACAAAATTTTATTCAATTCAATGGTAACATGGCTACTCGAAGGAGTGGGATCTATATCCGATTCCGTTAAAATACGTCCAGCGGAAAATTACAAAATTACCTTATCTAAATCAGAGTTATTCAAAATTGGTATAATTTTACTTTTAATTCCCATTTGCATTCTATTGTTTAGTTATTTAGTTATCCGTATTCGGAGGAATATGCGATGAAATGGATGCATACTTTGGTTTTGCTCTTCGTCGTTTTTGGACTATGGATTTTCAATTGGAAATTGTGGCGGTATTTAGATTTTGCATCCCAAACAGTTTCCGATGGTGAACTTTATAGGGAGCGTAGTATTCAAAAAATTTCCATAACATTCAAGCAAAAGACAATTGTCATTGAGAAAAAACCACATCATACTTGGTATTTAACGCAACCTTTTCATTGGCCGGCGAATCCATTTGCTTTGGGAAAATTTTTTCAAATTTTAGCTTTCGAAAAAGAATTGCCACCAAAAGCAGAAATTGTGTTGGAAAAACCCGATGGGACAGAGGTCACTTTTAGATCGAACGAAAAGAAAAGTAATATATTTTGTGAAACGGGTCTATTAAAAATTTTAAAACAAGGGATAGCATTTTGGTGTGAACAGCGGTTATGCCTACAAAAGCTTTCAGAAATCGACCAAATTGATATGATTTTACATCGGACACAGCAGAAATTTTCTCTAATAAAAAATGGAAGCCGATGGGAATTTTTGAGTCCCATTGCCATCGAAGCCGATGGTGATGCGGTACAAAAATTTTTGGAATATGTTGTTTCCATGGAAGTTTCTCCATTCATTGGTAAAAACTCACTCAAAGATAGCAGTGATCGTATTAATTTTGAGAGTACAATGGCGGAGAAAAAAAATTTTGAGATAACAATGACTATTGGTGATATTCGTCGGCAACAGTTGTGTGTGTATTTGAAAAAAAAAGTTTTTGATGCCGTTTCCCAGAGGGATGTGTATTTGGGTTGTCTTGGGGATGGCAAGGCCTATTTTTTTATTCCGCCGAATGAAGTATTTGATCATCCTTTACAATCTTTGTGTCATCGGTCGCTATTTCCAGAAATTCATTCCGTTGCGTTAAGTTATCGTGGAGAGAAATTATTTCTATCGTGCGATGAGGCTGGAAAATGGAATGCTTTCAAGCTTTCGGAAAAGGAAACGGTTTTACGTCTGTTGGAAAACTTTGATGAAAAAGCTATTTTATTATATTTATTGCTCATTCGTCCTCTGGATGTTATTGAGAAATCCACACTGGGTTCCGAATGGGACGGTGAGAAATTGGTTTTGGAAATTAATGAAACATTAAAATTTGAGTTGGGTATTATGAAAAATGAAACCTATTTAATTTCCGATGATAAGCATTACGCCGTAAAAATTGATCGCAATCTGATGCCGAAGTTAGTTGAATTTTTGGAGAAAGAATAGGCTGCACTACCTATATGGAAGGAATTCGGAAAGTAACGGTAGCGATGTCAGGTGGTGTAGATAGTTCGGTTGCGGCTTTATTGGCAAAGGAATCGGGTAGGGAAGTATGTGGTGTCTATATGCGTACCTGGCATGGCGACGATGCGGTTATTCCATTGGGAGATTGTCCATGGAAGGAGGATTTGAAAGATGCGCGCCAGGTAGCGGACCGAATTGGAATTCGTTTTGAGGTTGCTAATATGATTGATTTTTACAAAAAATGGGTTGTAACACCTCTAATTGATGGCTATCGCAGCGGCATTACGCCAAATCCGGATATTTTATGCAATCAATTTGTAAAATTTGGAGCTCTAGCGGAATTTGCCAAGGCTATGGGAAGTGCTGCGATTGCGACGGGGCATTATTGTAAAAAAAGAAAAAATACGGATGGAACGTTTGATTTAATTGAGCCGAAGGATAAGGATAAGGATCAGAGCTATTTTTTGGCCTATTTAAAGCAAGAGCAGATTAGGTTTGCGGAGTTTCCGATTGCCGATTTGACAAAGGGCGAAGTGCGTGCATTGGCGGGAAAGAAAGATTTGTCGACAGCTTGCAAGAAAGATAGCCAGGGTATTTGTTTTCTTGGGAAGGTTAGAATTCAAGATTTTTTAGCCCATTATATTGAAAAAAAATCGGGAAATGTTATTAATTCGGAGGGGAAAGTTATTGGACAGCATGAGGGTTTACATAATTTTACTATTGGCCAGCGGCACGGATTAAATATTCCTTCTAATTCTGATTACAATTTTTACGTTGTGATTGGAAAGGATTTAGAACGCAATGAATTAAAAGTGGCCTTTGAAAGTGAAAAAAAATTATATCACAATCGATTTAAAGTTTACCATTTGAGTTATACGAACAGGGCATTTCCTGAGCGCTGCAGCTTGCTATGTCGGCCACGTTACCGCGATCCTTACCAGGAGATTTATTTTGAAAAAACTTCTTTTGATGAGGCAATTATTGAATTTAAAAAGCCACAGCGAGCGTTGTCGAGTGGCCAAGTTGTTGCGTTTTACGAAGGAGGCATTCTCCTCGGTGGTGGAATTTATGTTTAGTGGTATTTCATAGTTTTTCGTGCAAATAGTAACTTTTTTCATTGGTCGTTAGACCAGTCAGTAAAAAGAAGAAGATTGCTTACGGTTTCATAACTCTCTTCAGCTGTTGGACGTTGTATGTAATCCGCCGAAAGACAATCAGCCATAATTTGTGCGAGTTCCTTCAAGACCGTCTCGGGATAGGATTTCCCAATATCTCTTTTCATTGTATTATTTGCTTCATGAAATTTTTTCATTGTATATTGATTTCTGACTATATCCATTCTCTCTGGCAGATCGGTTTCAAACTTCATTTCAAAGTCCTGTTCAAATTTGTTTTCATAATTTTGTACATTTTTATTATATTTTTGTTCATATATTTCACTTTTATCTGCAATCTGTTTTCTTAGTGTATCCATCTGCCTTTCGCTTTCTCTGAAGTTATTTTGTATTTCCTCATTTAATTTTTTTAATTCATCTTTTAAAAATATGATTTCTAAGCCTAATTGGTCTTGTTCCTGCCCGGAATTGTTTTTTGCTTCTAGCAATTTTTCTTCTAGAAATTCTTCTTTTATTTTTTCTTTTGCTTTCTTCTTCCTGTATGTTTGTAATTGTGAATTCTCTTCATAGTCAGCTATCCCTATCGTTCTATCTCCATTTTTACCAAAAAGAA
The DNA here is from genome assembly GCA_031255715.1 of Puniceicoccales bacterium. Classification (GTDB taxonomy): domain Bacteria; phylum Verrucomicrobiota; class Verrucomicrobiia; order Opitutales; family LL51; genus LL51. Next base: position 25,459 of record JAIRRZ010000025.1, on the reverse strand, counting down.
ATCTAGGTATCAATAATTCTAAATACGACATATCCTCAGAACGGTTTTTAGGAGAAGCTTCATTGACGCTCATAGAATACCCAAAATCAATGATTCTGGGGATAAATTCAAACTGATCTTCGGCGGTTAAATTCGTTTTAGCTGTTTCTATGGTTGCATTGAGTGCTTGCTTATCTGTTTCCGTTAAATCTTTTTCTTCTCCCGTTATGCCGGTCATTTTTACACGAATGTCAATTTATTTTTTTTATAAATTTTAATTCTCGGCTCAAAATTTACATTTACAAAAATAACGTTCAAAGAAACATCAATGTTTATAGGTAACATTTGCTTGAAGATCGGCGCTTCTCTTTTAGATCTATTGCTGTGGTTGAAAATTTGTATCCGGGAATGCATTACGATGTTGCCGTAATCGGTAGTGGATTAGCGGGATTGACGGCGGCAAATTATTTGGCAAAGCTAAACTATCGAGTTGCGTTGTTCGAACAGCATTACATTCTCGGAGGTCTCGCAGCCTATTTTTTACGTAAAAATCATATTTTTGATGTTTCGCTTCACGGATTTCCTGTTGGTATGATTAAGTCCTGTCGAAAATATTGGTCATCTGAAATTGCAGATAGCATCGTCCAACTAAAGCGTATTCGTTTTGTCAATCCACAATTTGACATTGAAACAACTTTTACACGTGAAGATTTTACAAAAATATTGATCGAAAAATTTCACATTATACCGGAGATGGTTGAAAACTTTTTCACTAAATTGCGACAGATGAATTTTTACGACGACGATCGTCAATGCACGCGCGATATTTTTGAGGAATTTTTTCCTGGCCGCACTGATGTGCATCGCCTGTTGATGGAACCTATTGCCTATGCCAATGGATCGACACTCGATGACGAAGCGATTACCTATGGAATTGTGTTTTCCAATTTCATGAGCAAAGGCGTTTATACCTTCGAAGGCGGAACGGATCTGCTTATAAAAAAAATGACAGAAGAATTAGTGCGCAATGGTGTTGATATTTTTAAATGTAGTAAAATTGATAAAATTTTATTAAATAATAATCAAATTATTGGTGTATGTGTCAATGGAATCAACGTGGAATGTCGTGCCGTTTTATCCAATGCGCACATTTTAAATACAATTAAAAATCTTGTTGGTGAAGAACATTTTTCGCCGGAGTTTTTAGCAAAGGCTCGTAGGACTCGGGTTAACAATAGTTCTTGTCAGGTTTACATGGGTATTAAACCTGGGGAATTTATTGATGATATCGGCGATTTGATTTTTACTTCGAAAAGTGAACATTTTGATAGCAAGGAACTAAAAGATTTTCATACAGAAAGTCGTACGTTCTCACTTTATTACCCTAAAACTCGACCAAACGAAAAGCCAATGTATGCCATTGTAGCTTCCATGAATGCACACTGGGATGATTGGAACAATTTGGATGCGGCGAATTATCAGTACGAAAAAAATCGTATCATAGAAGATAGTATCCGATGTTTGGAGCAATTTATTCCTCATATCCGTGAGAAAATCGATCATATCGAGGCCGCTACTCCTAGAACTTTTTTTCGATATACGGGACATCCTTGCGGAACGTCCTTTGGGACAAAGTTTGAAGGGCTCGAAATTTCAATGGGACTTTCTGATGAGATTCAAGGACTTTACCATGCAGGATCCGTAGGGATTATTATGTCCGGGTGGCTTGGAGCAATGAACTATGGCGTGATCGCAGCCCACAAACTCGCCCTTAATCTATAGTATAAGACACATCCATAAGATACATTTGAAACGGTTCAAAAAATAATTGAAATCATTCCTCCATCGAATTTCCATATGTTACCATATGATATATAGAGATCTATCACAAATCGATACTATAAAAATGCCTTAGAAGACTTTCGTACATTTTCTTCGTATCGATTGTGAAAATTTTTAATTCTGTGGCTGCACTTTAGGAACATAGGTATATCCAATGCCGTGTGAAGTGCGAATGACATCATCGGTTTCGATTCCATGCGCGCTAAACATTTTTCTAAGTTTAACGATATACTGATCCAAGGAACGGCTTTTTACATTCGCATGCTCTCCCCAAACATTATGGATAATACTTTTACGACTAAGTATAAGATGTGGATTTTGAGCAAAATGAGATAAAATTCCAAATTCCTTGCGTCCAATCTTTTCGAAGGAACCATCTTTAAATCGAATTTCAAGTCGGCTTGGATCAACTTCTGTACCCAAAAACTCAAATGTTCCATCGGTTAATGACGTATTTGCTGTTAGTTGGGTATCTCCAGATCGACTAGTTCGACGTAATACGGCCGTTATCCTTGACAGTAGTTCGCTTAAGCCGAAAGGTTTTGTTATATAATCATCACCTCCTGCTTCAAGGCTAGCTACTTTTATTTCTTCGCGATTTTCACCGGAAATAAATATGGTAGGTATAGATATGCTTCTCTTTTTGAGATCTTCGAGGAGCGAAATACCATTCTTTCCTGGGAGGTTTAAGTCTAAAAGCATTAAATTCGAAAAAGAGCGCTGCAAAAACTGCAATGCATCATCAGCATTATAAAATTTTTGAGCTTCCATTCCAGATATTTGTAATTGCTTCTCAATGAGTTCAGATAACTCACTATCATCTTCCACAACTAAAATTAAGGGTTTTGACTTTGCCGCCATATGGAAGAATCTTTTGCGGATCATTTTAGCAATGTCAAGTAAAATTTACTCAGTTTTTCTAAAAAATTTTGATTCATTTTTTTTGCCAGTAAAAATCTAAAGAAATTGACGATTTGAGGATGAAAAACAAAAATAATCTCAGAAAAAAGTTGTGCTTCACGAAAGGCATGTTACTTGTAACTAAAATTTTTTTTAAAGTCAATTGGATTATGAGTATGAAAAAACGCATTATTATCTTCGGAGCAACCGGATCCGTCGGAATGACGGTTTTAGAAGAAATTGCTTGCTATAAAGAGCATTTTGAAATCGTTGGTATTTCATGTCATTCGAATATCGAATGTGCCGAGGTAATCGTTAGAAATTTTTCTGTGCAGGCACTAGCCGTAACAAACTCCCAGATTGTCGTACCTCAAAATATTTGCGAAAAAATATTTCGTGGAATTAATGGCCTAGTCACCATGGTGGAATCGCTGGAATTTGATGCGATCGTCGTTGCAATAGCTGGAGTCGGTGGTTTGCGATCAGTATTGCGAGGGATTGAACGGAAAAAAGTAATTATTCTGGCAAATAAGGAAATATTAGTTATGGCCGGTGAATTGGTGATGAATTTAGCCAAAGCTAAAGGGGTGATGATCCTGCCTCTTGATAGCGAGCATAATGCGATTTTTCAATGTATTCGCGGCGATAACCGCTTTATTAGGCGGCTTTGGTTGACGGCTTCCGGAGGGAAGTTTTGGAATCAGGATCGCCAAGCAATTGAAAATGCGACGATTGCAGAGGTATTGCAGCATCCTAAGTGGTCCATGGGAAAGAAAATTACCGTGGATTCGTCGACGATGGCGAATAAAGGGCTGGAAATTATTGAGGCGATGCATCTATTCGGTGTGGAGCCGGCGCAAATCGAAGTGGCCATTCACCCCGCCTGTATGGTTCATTCTTTGGTTGAATTTTGCGATGGCAGTTTTTTAGCGCAGCTGTCACCCGTTTCGATGAAATACGCGGCGCGTTATTGTCTATTTTATCCAGAACGCATCGATGTTCAGGAGCAATCTTTGGATATTTTTCAGCTCAATGAATTGCAATTTTTTCGGCCTGATTTTGAAAAATTTCCCTGTCTTAGATTAGCGATGGAAGTAGCCCGAAGTAAACAGAGTAAACGTATTGCCTATAATGCGGCCAATGAAATAGCAGTAGAATTATTCTTGAAAGAAAAAATTGCATTGCAAGCAATTCCTAAGATTATTGAAGATGTATTATTAAAGGTGGAGAATAGGGATTATTCAACGGTCGAAGAAATTTTGGCGGTTGATCAGATGGTACGGAGTAAGGCGAGACAACTGGCAAAAAGATTTAATATTTAATGGATGTGTTTAATGGGTGTACTTTGCTGTGTAATTGTGCTGTTTGTTTTGTACACCTGTCCGCGGCTGTGCCGCGGGACCTTTCTTTGAAAGGTAGGAAGGCAGAGCCTTCCTACAGGTGTACAAAAACACGGCCGAACGTCTAAAAATTTTAATTTTCTTGAGCGCGAGGCGATCTTTCTTTTTAATCAGTAAGCTTATGAATGTTGAGAATTTAGTGATTATCGGTAGTGGTTGTGCTGGGCTGACGGCAGCAATTTACGCAGCTCGCGCTGATCTTGCTCCGCTAATCATTGAGGGGCAGCAGCCAGGCGGCCAATTGATTCAGACGACCAACATTGAAAATTTTCCTGGATTTCCAGATGGAGTCAATGGATTTGATTTGGTAAGTAATATGCGCACACAGACAGAAAAATTTGGTGCCCGTTTCCGATCCGGTGTAGTTGAAAGTATCGATTTAAAGAAAAAAATTATTGATTGCGAAGGTGATCGAATTGAGTCACGTGCGATAATTATTGCAACGGGAGCCGTTCCACGGAGATTGAATATTCCCGGCGAGGAAAAATTTTGGGGAGGAAAAGGTGTGAGTACCTGTGCAACCTGCGATGGAGCGTTTTATAGGAATAAAGTAGTTGCAGTGATTGGAGGAGGGGATTCGGCGTGCGAAGAGGCGCATTTTTTGACTCGTTTTTGTTTAAAAGTTTACCTTATTCACCGTCGGAATCAGTTACGTGCCTCCAAAATTATGGCGGATCGGGTATTATCGAATCCAAGGATCGAAGTACTTTGGAATACCATTCTCCTTGAAATTTGTGGTAAGGAAAAAGTAACACATCTGTATTTAAAAACCCAAGATAATGAATACGATTTATCATTTGATGGTGTATTTTTAGCGATTGGGCACATGCCGAATACAAAAGTTTTTGAGAACCAAGTCGAATGCGATTCGGAGGGATATATTCTTGCGAACGGTATTACTACGGGGATTCCTGGAGTATTTGTGGCAGGTGATTGTTGCGATCGGCACTATCGGCAAGCGATTACGGCAGCTGGAATGGGAGCGGCGGCGGCGATTGCAGCTGAGCGTTATTTGTCATGAATGAGTCTTTTAAATTTAAGGCGGACAATCCAGCAGTTTTCGGTCTGCGACCATCGGCATTCAGTGATTTCACGGGTCAAAGTCGGGTACTTGAAAAGTTACGCATCATGACTTCGGCGGCTTTACAGCGGCAAGAACCTTTGAATCATATTTTACTGAGTGGTCCGCCTGGGCTTGGGAAAACGACACTAGCTATGATTCTGGCAGCTGAGATGTGTGCCAATATTCGCGTTACATCGGGGCCAGTGGTTGAGAAGGCTGGTGATTTGGCAGGAATGTTGACTGGTTTAGAATACGGCGATGTTTTATTTATCGATGAGATTCACCGCCTTTCTAAGACGGTTGAGGAATACCTTTATTCGGCAATGGAAGATTATCGCATCGATGTAATGATTGATCAGGGGCCAAATGCTCGGAGTATCCGTTTAGATATCCCGAAATTTACACTTGTCGGTGCGACAACGCGTACGGGTTTATTGACATCTCCACTACGGAGTCGTTTTACATTGCAGGCGCGATTGGACTACTATGACGCGAAAAACTTATCAAAAATCATAGAGCGAAGTGCGAAACTTTTACGTATTATTATTCAGAAAGAGGCGGCATTTGAGATTGCATGCCGTTCCCGTGGGACGCCAAGAATTGCGAATAATTTATTATTTTTCGTTCGCGATTTTAGTCAACAAAATTCGGAAGAAATTACATTAGCCCATGCCAAGGAAGCACTTTCATTGTTGGACATCGATGAACATGGTTTGGACGAAGTGGACAAGCGCATACTGGAAGTGATTGGACAAAATTATAATGGTGGGCCAGTTGGTGCGAATACCATTGCCATTGCAATTGGAGAAGAGCGACAGACCTTGGAGGAAGTCCATGAACCTTTTCTGATCCAGGAGGGCTATTTACAGCGCACTCCCCAGGGTCGCGTACTAACCATTAAAGCCTGGCATTTACTCGGAATTGAGCCCAAAAGAAACTTCCCATTTAATTAAATCCAAATCCATTCATTCAAACTATCTTGTGGCACCAGCTGACCGAATAGCTAGTAAAACTGCGGTGCTAAAAATTGAAGATTGCTGAGAATTTTTGTTGTGGTTATCATATTTTTCATAATATTTAGCGGCCATATCTAAATATGGCCATGACTGCTGATTCCGTATGTCATTTTTTGCATTATCTTGACGCTCGGAATATTCCCCATATGCTGTGACGAATGCGTTTTTAGCTCGCTTGTACTTAATGATTGGCGGTTCGATAGTTGCGTAAACTTTCTTCATGTCTTTTCTATTTCTCACAGGAAATTTTTTTCCATTAATTATAACTCCAAAAGAGAGAAGAAAAAAGAATGCAACTACCAATGACGAAAACATTTTTTCTATTCATAATGGAAACGTATCCATGCTAATTATTCGAAAATGTCAGCATCTTTAAAGAAGCTTCCGATGATAAATACAATTCTTGCGGTTTATCGGTTATGTGCTGTAAATTACTACCTAATGTAACAGAGGGAGGATTGAGTAGTAAGTTTCTTAAAAATACTAGGGACAACATGTCTTTTACACATACCGCACATGGGAAGTTTGTTTTTCAAGTGAAAAAAGTAAAAATGAAGGAATTTTTTTAAAAAAAGCATATGTCTATATGCATAAAGCACTTTAAACAATAAGTCCAGGCAAAAGATGGAAATATTTTTTCTGTCCAAATTATTTCATTCTGAATTTTATTGTTTACCTTTGGGGGAAGATGGTTATAAGAATAAGTAAATTATGTCTGACAGTTTAGCCGAACTTAATAATAAAATTCGTGAGGCTTCCAGTTGGGTCTCGCTCTTGCGCGATGAGATGGGACGCGTTATTGTTGGTCAACGCTATATGGTCGATCGTATGATCGTTGGGTTGCTTGCCAATGGCCATATCCTTCTTGAAGGTGTTCCAGGCCTCGCTAAAACCCTTACCGTTAAAACTTTGGCTGCGACCATTCAAGCCGATTTTCGGCGTATTCAGTTTACTCCTGATCTTTTACCTGCCGATATCATCGGAACGCTAATCTATAACCAAAAGGAGGCTTCTTTTGATGTGAAAAGGGGGCCGATTTTTGCCCATGTCGTTCTTGCCGACGAAATTAATCGCTCGCCGGCAAAGGTACAAAGCGCGCTCCTTGAGGCCATGCAGGAAAAGCAGGTTACTATTGCTGACCAAACTTACCCTTTGCCTTCACCGTTTATCGTCTTCGCAACACAAAATCCTATCGATCAAGAGGGGACTTACCCGCTTCCAGAAGCTCAGGTGGATCGTTTCCTAATGAAACTTAATATCGATTATCCTGATATGGAACAGGAGAAACAAATCCTCCGTGCCATGGGGAAAAGTCAGCCCAATGTGGATGTTCGTGCGGTTGTCAATCTCGACACGATTTTGGCATCGCGCCAGTTGCTCGATGTCATATATATGGATGAAAAAATTTGCGATTACATTGTGAAAGTCGTTTTTGCAACGCGTAAACCCAGCGATTTTGGTCTTCCTATGGATAATTTCATCGAATTTGGAGCATCACCTCGGGCGACAATTTCGCTGGCAATGGCATCTCGAGCCTGGGCGTTTCTACAGGGTCGCGGCTACGTGACACCGCAGGATGTTAAATCGATTGCCATGGATGTTTTGCGCCACCGTATCGTTGTAACCTATGAGGCAGAGGCTGAAAATGTTCGATCCGAATCGATCGTTACAAAGGTCCTAAATACCGTTCCCGTTCCTTGATTTTCTTGCAATGGAAATGGATATACAGTCGGAAATTACGCGCAACGTTTTGAAACGGGTGCGTCAGCTGGAGATCCGGACTAATCGTCTCCTTGATGAACATCTCATGGGAGCCTATCGGAGTATTTTCAAAGGGCAGGGGATTGATTTTGAGGAAGTGCGGGAGTACATGGCCGGGGATGATATTCGGTCAATTGACTGGAATATTACGGCCAAAATGAATCGTCCATTTATCAAAAAATTTCGGGAAGATCGAGAACTAACGGTTTTACTGGTGGTAGATGTCAGTGCTTCTTTGGATTTTGGAAGTATTTTTCTGAGTAAGAGAGAAGTTATAACGGAACTTGCTAGTTTATTGGCTTTCTCAGCGACGCGGAATAGCGACAAAGTCGGGTTGTTACTATTTTCCGATCGTGTGGAAAAATTTGTTCCACCGGCAAAGGGGCGCAAACATATCCTACGCATTATCCGCGATCTACTTTTTTTTGAACCCAAATCTAAGGGGACGCAGCTCGGCGATAGCATCAAATATATCAACAATATGCTCAAAAAGAAAACAATTATTTTTCTATTGAGTGATTTCCTGCAACCTAAAATTCAAAGTATAAAGCATTTGACCGATGCGCTAGAAATTACCAATCGACGCCATGATTTAATTTGCCTATGGATTGAAGACGAGCGAGAGCTTTACATGCCTTGTCTTGGATTTGTGGCGATAGAAGATCAAGAAACGGGCGAAATTTGGGAAGTTGATACGAATAAGCGAAGGTTTCAGAAGGATTACGCTCAAAGCAAAAAACGCTACAATGAAGTTTTACAGGAGCGGTTGAGGCGTTCTAGAATTGATCTATTATGTGTGCGGACCGATGGTGACTATTCACGGGCGCTGGATCTGTTTTTGCAAAAACGAAGGAAGAAAATTTAGGAGTTTTTGAGTTTGTTTTATTGACTATTTGTAAAGAATGCGATAATAAAATAAGTTATGGATAAGTGGGAGAAAGGGAAAGGGTTTACGTTAATTGAATTGCTGATCGCGATAGTTATTATTGGTATTTTGATGTCGCTATTGGTACCAGCGGTGACTAAGGTAATGGAAAATGCGCGCCGCGTGAGAGGTGCCAATTGTCTTAAACAAATTGCTATGGCCTATGCTCAGTATTGTAATGATGATGTCAATGGACGTAATATTAATTTGACGGGAGACCTCAATGGAGTAAAATGGGCCGAAGAATTAGCCAAAGCAGGATATTTAAACGATCCAACTATGTATTGTTTTTCCGGAGACAGCGGTGCGTCAAAGGTCACCAAAAAGACAATCGTGGATAATTCAACCTTAAAGCTGCTTCATCCCTGGGGGGAAGATAATAATGTGGAGTTTAGCGTGTATCTCATCAACAATGTACCCACCGATGCTCCACCGACGACGACACCCATTGCATTTACCCGGAAATTACCTTCAGTTAGTAACGATTCAGGTGCTGTTGATGACAACGAAGTACTTTCCAGATGGCCTTCGGATGGTGTCTATGGTGGAAAAGGAGGGTATATTGCATATCTCGATGGGCATGTGGAATGGTATGAAGATCTCGGAAAGAAGGGCGAAGGTGAAGGTAAGTTAGTAACATGGGGAGGCGGAGGAACAACAAATTTGATTGAAGAAACCGTGCCAGAAACGGCTCAAATTTTAAGTGCAAGTAAGCAAGTAAAATGATGAAACAACTAGATCAATCGTAAAATTGATGCTATTTAAATATGAGACGATATGGATTGATGTACATGTCCGGATCAGTGAAATTTTCACAAAATCCGGATTCGTTATCGTAAAAACAAACAAAAATGCCCTGAAAGGCTTTTTATTGTTACAATTTTAAATTTATTTTATTGATTTTCCATAAAAAATGTGATAATTTGGAACCCAGTTATGAGCAGGAGGAGAGAGAAAGGAGGATTTACGCTAATTGAATTAATTGTTGTTATTGCAATTATTGGCATCCTAATGGCGTTTGTTTTGCCTTCTATCAGCGGAGTTTTAGAGCGTTCCCGAAGAAGTGCCGCTCAAAATAGTCTCAAACAAATTGCCAATGCCTATATTATGTACCGCGAAGAAAATGGTGGGTTTTCCAAATTAGATGGAAATGCCGTCAATGACGTAAAGGATTTTGCATTGGTGTTAGCCCAATCAGGTTTTCTCAATGATCCTAATTGCTACATTTTTCCATCGGATGCAGCGGCCCGATCAATTAATAAAATTAAAAGAAATACCATTGTCCATGGCGATGGTAAAACATTTACGGAATGCTGGACACAGACTGGTCGTGATGATTGTTTTAGCGTTTTTATTGCCATTGATTTGCCCGAATCGTGTCTGCCGAATACAACGCCCATTGCCTTTAGCCGTGGATTATGCGATGAAAATGCAAAAAGTGGATTTATTGCATTTTTAGACGGAAAAGTAAAATGGTTTGACGATATAACAAAAAAATTGATGAAGTATGATATGACGGAGGCGGTAAGTACAATTGAGGATGCTCTTCCTAGAGGTTGTAAAATTCTCAAAGGAAGTGGATCTGCAATTATACAATGAAACGATAAGTAGATGTGATGATTTTCATTTAATATATTTTTGAATTTTAAACATAATAGGATTTATGGAAATTTTAAAACAACAAAAAGCATTTACCTTAATCGAATTGATCGTTGTAATGAGTATCATCGTTATTCTGATGTCGATTATTATACCGGGGACACAAAAGGTTTTAGTGAATGCTCGCAAAACAAAAGCGCAGACCTGCATGAGGCAAATCGCAGAAGCCTATTGCCGCTATTACCAAACCCATGGATTTATTCCAGAAGCTAATAATATCGTTGATCTAATCGAAAAATTTGCAGAAGAAGGCGAATTGAATAGCACACATTTATTCGTTTTTCCCGGCGATACCCAGGCTCCAAAAGTGTTAAGGGAACAAATATGGCCCAAGGATGGGGATAATCCCGCCTGGGAGATAGGCAAGCCGCTTAGCGTTGAACTAGTGAGCAAAATTCAGAAAGAAGTCAATCCATCGACGATACCCGTTGTGTTTTCCCGCGGATTAGATTACTCTAATGGTTTCTGGAACCCGAATAACGGTGTCTGGAAAAATGAAGGTGGATTTATCGGGTTTCTTGATGGTAAGGTGCGTTGGTATAAAAACCTAAGCGGAGATGACGGGATCGGAGTATTGTCGCTTGAGGCAACAGGTACTCATAGCGCTGCATCAGTTATAAGTGCCATAGGTGGAGAGATCCTAGAAGGAATTGTTCCTGACTCTGGCCCCCTGCTTTGAGAAATTGTCAGCATTTTGTTAATTAATCGATTGATAGACAAGCACTGAATTTAACAGAAAACACTTGACGAATGTCCAAATGCTTTCAATGCTGAAGGGTATAGGGTGGGAGCGAGCGACACGCGCAAGCCCAAAAGACAATTTACCCTCTAAATTTTCTTAAGGAATGATCAATAGTTAATTCAATTTATCGATGAATCTTACACCACATGACACCTATTCCGCCGTTATACTCTAAGCAAAATAATTACGCAACCTTCAATCTGGGGCATCAAAAATTTCTGCCACCCCTTTATTCACCATCATCGCCAATTGCCTCAACAGGGCAGCTTTCCATAGCCTCTAGGCAAAGCTCGATCTCCTTCGGAGTCATAGGTTGTTTTTTCACAAAAGAACCACCCTGCGGTGCCATACCGAAAAGATCCGGTGCTAAACTGCGGCACATGTCACAGTCAATACATTGATCATCAACATAAAACTTTCCCGGAACATTTTCTTCAATTCGATCTTCAGGACTTGCCATGGTCGGATAAGATTAAAAAATATGACTTTCGTCAATCTTGAAAATTAATTTCTATTTCCATGGCTAGAGCAGAAACAGTTAATTTTTCCTACGCAGACTTCATTCAATCGATCGAAATCGAACGCCAACTTTCGAAACATACGCTGGAAAGCTATGTGGCATCCATCGAAAACTTTATCACTTTTCTGTTGCAATACACACAAATTCGATGTTGGAATGCCGTCGATGCGCTTACTGCTCGCCAATATCTCGTTGCATTGCTGAGGAAAAATAAAAAATCTACCGTCTGTAATCGTTTATCCGGATTGAAATCGCTCTTTGTTTTCTTGAAAAAACACCAGATTATTGAGAAAAATCCGTTCGAAACACTATCGATACCCAAAAAAGAAAAAACATTGCCAAAAATTTTATCGCCCAATGATGTGGCTTTGTTGCTAAGCCAGCCGAAAAAGCTATTTTCAGAAGAAAAAATATCACAGTTCTTATACCTTCGCGATGCGCTTATCCTCGAATTGTTATATAATAGCGGTATGCGACTGAGTGAATTACTTTCATTGCGCTATAGCGATGTCGATTTTGAGCGATATTCTGTAAAAGTTATGGGAAAAGGCAATCGGGAACGCATTTGCCCCATTGGCATTTATTCCATTCAGGCACTGGAACGATTCATCGCGGGTATGGGGAAAGTTTTTTCTCCGCATGCATTGATTATCATCAGTGAACAGGGTAAAAATCTTACGCCACGCCAGGTTCAAAATCGTTTAAAATTCTATCTTCAGCAAAGCAATTTGCCAATGGATATTAGTCCACACAAATTGCGCCATAGCTATGCTACACATATGCTTAATAACGGTGCCGACCTGCGTCTGGTGCAAGAATTGCTGGGGCATGCCCATTTGAGTACGACCCAAATTTATACCCATATTAATTCCTCCGTCCTTCAGCGGGCTTACAGAAGGGCGCATCCCCGCGCATAAATCACCATTGGGAGTATTGTATTCATTGTGAATAATAAAATTTTCGTATTTTCTTTTGAAAATAATTGCAAATTTTAAATTTTTCAATAAATTGAGTTTTGGTATGGATAATCGATCAATGATAAACGCGCTTTTTCAATCGATCACAATCGATTTAGGTTTTCAGGTTGTATTAGGTGAGAACAATTTGTGTAATATTAAGCGGAAATCAACCGGTGAAGAGACGATCATTGAACTGCCTCATAACAATGAAATGCTGTACATTTATGCTGTTGTCAGTGATGTGCCTTTTAATAATCGGGAAAAATTTTTTGAATTCGTTTTAAAACTCAATCTCCACGGTAGTTCGACGGGCCATGCTATTCTTGGTATCGATGCTCAAACGAATAAGTTTGTCCTTTCCCGATTACTGCACATTAAAAATCTCGATGAGCAATTATTACTCAAAGCGGTTAGCTCATTTTTTTCGACGATTTCGCAATTGCGGGAAAAATTATCGCAGTTCCTTCAGGTTCAGATTTCCGATCATGATGCTGCCTTCGAAGGTCCACTCGTTTCCCCTAACCTTAATTTTGTAATATAATTATGAGTACGCCAATTGAAGGAATCGGCGGTCCATCGGATAGCGATCGTATCGATATGATCCGAAGTTATATGGGGCTCGACAATGTAGCCGAACAAACTTCGAGCGAATTTAGCGCTTCAAATCGTTCTGATCTTACTTCCGTTTCCGATAGTAATTCTATTTTAGAAGAAACTATACAGGGAGGCATTCCTGTATCCGAAGATGTGGCAATAGGTAGTGAGCTGCCCGCCGAAATGAAGACCGTAGCAGCTACCGAGGATAATGGTAACATGGAGCCCGTTCAGGATGCAGATGGGGATGGTATTCTTGATCATTTCGATGTAAACCCAGGTGAAAATGGTATCTCTCCAGCTGCACAAGCATTGCTTGATGAAATGTTCACAGCCGATGCCGATGGCGATGGTATTCTCGATTTTCTTGATCGAACGGGCAACGAAACACAAGTAGAACAAATGTATGACAAAGATTTCGAACCTGGACGTGCAAATGTACGGGCTTTTATGTCCTTGATGTCGATGATGAATCATTTGGATCTTACCCGAATGGATGACAAATATACGGAAAATGGTGACAATTCATTGACATCCATAGCGATTGCTGGTATGGCGCAAGTATCGCTAATGCACAGCGCACAGCTCCAAGAACCTTTACCTAATGTAGTCGTTAGTAAACAAGATATTAAAAAAGCAATCGAAAATTTTAACAATCAAACTAAGGAAAAAAAACTCAAAAATTTGATCAATCTCGCCAAAATAATCAATAAAATACCGATGGAAGTCAGTCAAAATTTTCCACTGACACTGCCGCCAAATGTGCAGAAAGCGATTGAAAAAATGCGTCCATTACTGCCTTCGGCAACGTAGTTTCGCAATATTTTTGCGAAATATTACCTGTGCCATTGAATTGCGTTGACGAATTTCAATTTTTTAGAATATTAAAAAATATGTTGATCAATCAGGTCACGGTTTCTGTTATTGCCCTTTTATCTCTGAAATTGTTAGTGGAGCGTCTTTTGAATTTTGCTAATATTCATCATAATTTGCTTCGTCGCAATGAAATTCCCTATGGTTTTGAATCGTTTGTCGATCTTCCGACTTATCAGAAAAGTATCGATTATACGCTCACTAAAACAAATTTTTCTTCTCTATGCGCAATTTGGAGTTTTGTTTTTGACGGTTTTGTTATATTAAGCGGTTTGATGCCCTGTCTCGTTAGTGCAAGCGCTAAATTTTTTGGAACCCAAACCATTGGTCAGGTGGCTTCATTTTTTCTGATTAATTTTCTGTTTTCCCTTTTGGGAATTCCCTTTAGCTGGTGGCGTCAATTTCGTTTGGAAGATTTTTTCGGATTTAATCGTTCCACTCAGGCTATTTTTTGGACCGATAAGGCTAAAGAATATTTGCTTTGTTTCATTTTTGGTTTTCCTATTTTCTACGTTATTGCGTGGTTTTTTCAAAGCTTTCCGCGGTCATGGTGGGTTTGGGCTTGGGCTATTTTTTTCGTTTTCCAGGTTACCATGATCATTATTTATCCAGTATTTATTTTACCATTATTCAATAAATTAACACCGCTTCCCGACGGCGAACTTAAGAAACGCCTTCTCAATCTTACCCAATTGACTCAATTCCCCATTAGTGAAATTTTTACCATGGACGGCAGTAAACGTTCGGCCCATTCCAATGCATTTTTCATAGGTTTGGGGAAGTTTCGTCACATTGTGCTCTACGATACGCTCATTGAGCAGATGAATACAGAGGAAATTGCCGCCGTACTTTCCCATGAAATCGGCCATTGTAAACAGCAACATATTCGCACAAATCTGATTGTCGAAGGTGTGGGAAGTTTCATCGGGTTTGGGATTTTGTATTACTTGTCTTCCAGTTCTTGGTTTTTGGAAAGTTTCGGATTTCAAACGGAATATCCGTTGGTGCCACTAATTCTTATATTTTCAATTGTGATTTCTAGTGTCACATTTTGGATTAATCCTTTTTTCAATTATCTTTCGCGTAAGCACGAGTATCAAGCGGACCACTTTGCTGCGGATGTGCTGGGGCAAACGGAATCTCTTATTTCTAGTTTACGTAAATTACACACAAAAAATCTTTCCAACCTTACACCTCATCCAGCTTTTAGTGCTTTTCATTATTCTCATCCTACCTTATTCGAAAGAGAAATCGCTCTTCGAAATTCTACACCGAATCATAATCATTCCGATGCATAGACGGTGGTAAAATTTTTCTTATGGGTGACAATCTAACAAAGAGCATCAAACAATATGCAGCCACTATACCGACGGTAGATGCGATCGTCGAGATGAAGCGAATACGCGGTAAAAGAGCGGTAATTCGACGATGTTTGAGCTACGAAGAGCTCGATTTACGCATTGATCAATATGTTGCGAAATTTTTGCAAAAAGGCGTCCGAAAAGGGGCTCGTGTTCTAATGTTACTTTCGCCGAGTGTTGAAATGGTATGTACTTTTTTCGCCCTCATCCGGATGGGGGCCATTCCCATTCTCATTGATTCAGGTATGGGTTTTAGAGCATTCATTCGTCTAGCCAATTTTTCGAAACCGGATTTTATTGTTTGTCTCCGTTGGGTTGGATGGCTAATTTCTTGTAATATTTTTAATATTCAAGGGAAAGTTATCGTTGTTCAGCGTCCTTTTGCAAAAAACCAAATGGCTAGTAATATCCTGCAAAATACTGATCCGGAAGATAGGGTGGCTATTTTTTTTACGTCTGGATCGACGGGAATGGCTAAGGGTGTTGTCTATAAGTACCGTAATTTTGCAGCTCAGTTGAATAAATTGCGTTTAACTTATAAATTATTGCCCTATGCCCGTGATGTGACGCTACTGCCGGTCTTTATGTTTTTCAATCCGATGTTTGGACGAACACTCATTATTCCGGATATGGATTTTTCACATCCATCAAAATTACATTTACCCAGTATCATTGAAACAATTGTTAATAATTGTGCAACGAGCAGTTTTGCATCTCCGATGCTTTGGGATAAAATTTCCGAATATTGTTCCAAGTATGAAATAAAAATTCGCAGTTTGGAACAAATTTTCCTTGCCGGTGTATCGGCAACAACCCACGTCTTGGAAAAAATTCGAAATGTTGCTCCCAATGCTAAGATCTTCACGCCCTATGGAGCGACAGAATGCTTACCCGTTTGTTCGGTTTCCGCCGATGAAATTTTAGACGAAATCCAACCACTTCAGGAAAACGGCGCAGGAACTTGTATCGGAATACCCATCGATGGCATCGAAGTCAAAATCATTCAGCCAGAGGACGGTATTGTGTCGACCATCGATGATAAAAATTCTCTATCATTGGGGTATATTGGTGAAATCGTTGTTACGGGTGATAATGTTACAGAACTTTATGACCAGTTGCCTGAGCAAACCATCCTTTCCAAGATTTATCACGAGGGGAAGGTGTGGCATCGTACCGGAGATTTAGGATTTTTCGATCAAAAGGGCCGAATTTGGTTCTGTGGTAGGAAAATAGAACGGGTCGTTGCGCGGAACGGCGAAACCTATTATCCGGACTGCATTGAACCATTATTTCATAAGCATCCTTCCGTTGAACGTGCAGCTCTTATTCCGTTAATCAGACGCGGCACCGTTTTGCCAGCGATTGCCATTTTACCGAAGAAGGGACAATATCCCTTTTTCTTTTGGCAAAAATGGCTATTCCGTCGTGAATTAAAAAATTTGGCACAAAAATTCCCGAAAACTGCTCCTATTACTCATTTTTTCTTTTGCCGAAAATTCCCGGTGGATCCTAGGCATAATGCCAAAATTCATCGCTTAAAATTAGGAAAAAAGTTCTCCTAAAAATAGAATGAAATTTTGAAAATTAAACTCGACTTTTTATTTATATTCAATGGATTTAAAAATCGTAGTTGATTTATAGAGCATTTTTAGTAATATAAATAGTATAAGGAAAGGAGTATACACTTTTTTCCAAGCGGCTGCTAAAACAAAAGGAGTAATTAAACAGCCG
Organism: Puniceicoccales bacterium; assembly: GCA_031255715.1. Lineage (GTDB taxonomy): Bacteria > Verrucomicrobiota > Verrucomicrobiia > Opitutales > LL51 > LL51. Next base: position 8,134 of record JAIRRZ010000025.1, on the reverse strand, counting down.
TGAAGAATCTATGAATAAAACTAAATTAACGAAATATGAGTTTGGTAGCATAGGAGAGTTATTTACTTTATCCTGGCCTATTATGCTTTCTTCGGCGGCAGGGTGCCTGATGGTTGTCGTCGATCGTATTATTTTGGGGCGCTATTCCACAGAGGCGTTTAATGCTTGTTTTGGAGTTATTCAATGGTATTGGGCGTTTTCGTGTACGGCACTGGAATTTATTCTTATTGCCGAGGTATTTGTCGGCCAATACAACGGAGCGCAGCGTTACCAAGAAATAGGAGCTATCATTTGGCAAATGATTTGGTTCTGTCTTGGTTTATTAGTTATTTATCTTCCTTTGGCTCAATTTGTGGTGCCTAGTTTAATAGCGGACAATATTGCAGCATTGGGAGTACCTTATTTAAAAATCATTACTCTATTTATTCCGATTCATTGTATCGGTTGTGGGGCATTGACTGCATTTTTTGTAGGACGCGGTCAAACAAAAATTATTTCAATTGTTGCCGTTATTTCCAATATCTTAAATGGGACTTTGGATTATTTTTTTATTTTTGGTCTAAAGGTCGGAGAGGTACAAATTATTCCAGAAAGTGGAATTATTGGAGCGGCGATTGCTACGGTTATTTCGCAATTTTTACCTGCATTTCTGCTTTTTGTGTTATTTTTACGAAAGAACAATCGAGAGCTTTATGGTACATGGAAAATGGCCTTTAATTTTGATTTATTGAAGAATTGCTTGAAAGTAGGTAGTCCGATGACGTTCAATCGTTTCATCAATTCTATTTTTTGGGCAGGAATAACTCAGGTTATTGTCCAACATGTGACGTCCGAAGATTTTCAGGGGTATGGCATTGTTCATTCCATTTATATGATGTTTTTCTTCGCCATTGAAGGTACTGGAGTCGGGACGCGGACCATTTGTTCGAATGCCATAGGAGCGGAGGAATTTTTTGTAGTGGGAAAAAATATCCATTCTTGGTTAAAACTGGGAGGTATTTTCTTGGGACTATCGGCTGTAGGTATGTTTCTGTTTTCGGATTCACTTATTGGAATATTTCTTAAAGGCGGCCAAAATAATGCTGCGTATTTTGTTGCGGATCAGATGTTAATTTGGGCCTGGGGAATGTTTGCTTTTGATTACCTTTTCTTCAATTTGATGAGCGTTTTAATAGCTTCCGGGGACACGAAATATGTGATGCTAGTGAATATGGTTTGCTTTTCCACATTGGCAGTGCTGCCGGTTTATATAGGTATCGTATACTATGGCGGCAAGTCAATTTTGTTTTGGCAATTTATGCTTCTGGATGTAATTGTACGTCTTCTGCTTTTTATCCATCGCTATCGCAGTGGTCAATGGATGCGAAACAAATTGGTCTAAGGGTTGCGCCACCTTTAAAATTTTTTCCAGAGGATATTATTCCCTAGACTTAGATTGCGACTGCCACCGCGGGCGAAAAAATCAGAATCCAAGGAATAAAGTCCTCTAAACTATAAAAATTATATCTTGAAATTTCTTTTATTTACGATTTAACTAGAGACGTTAATATAGCGATTTATGGAAGGCGGTCTCATTCGTGATTTTGCAATTTTAATTGGTGCGGCAGGGGTGGCAGGTTTTATTTTTTATTTCTTGCGATTGCCGTTATTGTTGGGGTACATTTTGAGTGGTCTGATTATTGGCCCCCATTCATTTCTCTCAGAATATATACAAAGCTATGAAATTTTGCAACAGTTTGGTGATTTAGGGGTAATTTTTTTGATGTTTTACATCGGGTTAGAATTTGATCTCGATAAGTTACGGCGAACGTTGGGTCCATCGCTATTGGTGGTTATTGTTCAAACGATTGTCATGATGTTTGTGGGAATTTTATCAGCGAAGTTTTTAGGCTGGTCCGGATTAAATGGATTATTTCTTGGCGCACTCATGGCAATCAGCTCGACGATGATGACGATTCCCGTATTGAAGGAACAAAATGCCCTCAATACGCATTTTGCACAGTTGGCGATTGGTGTTTTGGTACTGGAGGATTTTGTGGCGATACTGCTTCTCATCGTTCTTTCCGGTATTTCAGCGAGTGGATTTTTCGAGTGGAAGGAGGTTTGGCAAGTAACATTTTTGGTAGGTGTTTTTGTTGTTATGGTTTTTGTGCTTGGGCGATTTTTCGGAGCAAAGATTACTTTCTGGCTACAAAAAATGGGATCCGTGGAATTACTAGTTCTTGTTGCCGTTGGCTTTGCGCTCTTTTTGGGAGAAATTGCAGATTGGATGCATTTTTCAGCGGAGTTGGGTGCATTTTTAGCAGGATCGGTTCTGTCCCAATCGGTCATTGCTCACAAGATTAATGAAGTAACGGAACCGCTGCGAAATATTTTTTGTGCAGTCTTTTTCGTCACGATTGGAACATTAATTGATCCTATGAAAATTTCTGAACACTGGCTAGCAATTGTGATCATTAGTTTAGTGGTAACGGTGGCGCAAATTTTTGTCTGTTGGTTTGGATTATTTCTTTCTGGAGAAGAATCGAAGACTTCATTTTATGCTGCGATTTACAAGGCGCAGATTGGTGAATTTAGTTTTGTCATAGCTGCGTTGGGCAATTCGTTGGGTGTGACAAATCCTTCACTGATGACGCTAGCAGTTGGGGTTTCAGTTTTTAAAATTGTTTTGGGTTCGCTTCTACGAAAATACATTGAACCACTTTATAGAACATTGTCGCGGATTGCTCCCAAAGCGATTCTTAATATGAGTCAGTTTTATTTAAATTTCCTCCAAGTCGCTAGGATGGAGGTAGAAAAAATGACGCTTCTGCGAGAAGCAAAGGGATTTTTATTGCGACTAATTTGGTATTTTTTGCTCGTTGTAGGTCTGATGGGATTGTCGTCCTATCTATCGAATTTAGTTTGCAGTGATACATTTTCCTTTACAAAGGACCATGACATATTGTCACTAATTGCGGTATGGGGGACTGCCGCTTTTATTATTATGCCTATTTTTGCAGGTGTGGTGCGGAATGTTGATGCCATTATTAGTCTTGTTTTGGATAAAATTTTTATTTCTATCGATCACGCTAACAAGCAAGATAATCGTAGCATTCGGGTAATGCGCCATGTTGTTTTGGGGATTTTTTTGCTATTTTTCGGAATTATTTTTGTTTCCGTTTCTTCGAATTACATTCCCACAGGCTACCCGTTAACGGTTTTTGTTATTCTATCGGGATTGCAGGGGATATTTTTTTGGCGTGATTTACTGAAATCAAACAATCGTTTTGAGCGGATGTTTCGAGAAACATTTATTGCCGAAGTCCAGGAAAAAGAGGATGAATATCGCAATGCGATTTTGCAAAAAGCAAAGGAAAAATATCCCTGGTCCGTGCAAATTAAAAATTATCGTTTACAAAAGAATAGTATATATGTGGGCAAGAAAATTTCTGGATTACAGATTCGAGAAAAGACTGGCACAACGATTGCGGCCGTTTCGCGTGGCGGTTATACCTGTTATTCGCCTTCACCGGATGCCGTTTTATTTCCCGATGACCATTTATTACTTATCGGCGAAGCGGAGCAAATCGAAGCTGCAACAAAATTTTTGAGTGAAGAAATAACTGAAGCCATTCGAGCCAATCGCATGGAATTTGCCATCGATCATTACTGCATTACGTCAACGAGTGCATTTTTAGGTAATACAATTGCCGAAACAAACATCCGTAGTCGCTTTGGAGTAAATATTGTAGGCATTCAACGTCGAGGGGAAAAAATTACTGCTCCAGATCCACTAATAGCTTTGGAAAAGAATGATATTTTAATTTTAATTGGCCCCAAATCTGCCATTGAAAAATTAAAGGAATCGGAATTGACTCAGGCGTTGTAATTTTTACATCATAGAGATAGGCGAAGAATGTATAGCGTATGAAAGGGCTCAAAGAAGTTAAAAATCGGATTCGGGCAGTCGATAGCGTATCGAAGATCGCACAGGCGATGCAGCTTGTTGCGGCATCAAAAATGAAACGAGCCCAAGATTTTGCGATCGGAAGTCGTCCCTATTTATTGCATTTATCGGAGATTATTTGTTGCCTTTCAGAGAAAAAGATTCAAAAAAATAAACATCCTTTTTTTATTCCTCGTGAGATGGGGAAGCGTTGTATTATCGTTATTGGAACGGATAAGGGATTATGTGGCGTATTGAATAACGCACTTTTCAAGTCCATTCCCGATGGGAAAAATTATTTCATATCGGTGGGACGTAAGGCAATGCAATTTCTAAGCCGCGCTAAGCACTCATTATTAGCCAATTTTTCGATCAATGATCGGGTTCAATACCACGAAGTTTTAGGAATTTGCGACTTTATTTCCCAGTTGTATTTGAATGGAGAAATCGATAGCGTTGAAGTTTTATACCAAAAATTTGTAAATACTTTAACCTATGCGCCTTCCTTGCAGAGAATGTTGCCCATGGAAGGGTTTCACGATGTTTTTAATCAAATGTTGAAATTGGCAAATCTCGAATTGGGATGCTTTCAGCGGGATATCAGAGGATTGCTTTTTGAGCCAGATGTTGGGCAAATTATTGACCACATAGCCAAAATTTTTCTCAAATACAACTTGCACCAGGTACTATTGGAGGCAAAAGCATCGGAGCATAGTGCACGAATGGTAGCGATGAAAAATGCAATGGATAATGCGGAATCGCTTTCCCAGGAGTTAAAATTGGAATACAATAAGGTGCGCCAGTATGCGATTACGAATGAAATTATGGAGCTCGCTGCTTCAGCGACGAAAAATGACTAAAGGCTTATGGAAAATTTAGGAAAAATTATACAAATTATGGGAGCCGTGGTCGACGTACAATTCGAACGCGATCGAATTCCTGGTATTTATAATGCCCTTGAGGTCTTCTTGACGGAACAGGAATTCTTGATTTTAGAGGTCCAGCAACATATCGGTGACGGTGTTGTTCGTACTGTTGCAATGTCGGCAACGGATGGGTTGGGTCGCGGCATGGTGGTACGAGATACTGGAGAAACAATTACTGTTCCGGTGGGAGAGGGCGTATTGGGGCGAATTTTAAATGTAACGGGGAATCCAATTGACGGCCGTGGCGAAGTAAAGTGCCAAAAGAAATTACCCATTCATCGTTCCGCACCCACTCTACTCGATCAGGATATTAACTCTGAGATTTTAGAAACCGGAATTAAGGTCATCGATTTAATTTGTCCCTTTGTCAAAGGGGGGAAAATTGGAGCTTTTGGAGGTGCTGGCGTTGGCAAGACGGTGGTCATTACGGAACTCATCAATAATATTGCAATTGGCCATGGTGGATTTTCTGTATTTGCAGGAGTGGGCGAACGTTCCCGCGAAGGTAATGATTTATTTCATGAGATGGTAGGGTCGGGAGTGATTAACGAAGAAGAGCCGGAAAAATCAAAGGTAACGTTAGTTTTTGGTCAAATGAATGAACCGCCTGGAGCAAGGATGCGCGTAGGATTAACGGGCTTAACCATTGCAGAATATTTCCGCGATGAACGCCATCAGGATGTACTATTATTCATCGATAATATTTTTCGATTTTCGCAGGCAGGTTCGGAAGTATCGGCGTTGTTGGGACGTTCGCCATCGGCTGTAGGTTATCAGCCGACACTTAGCCAGGAGATGGGGCAATTGCAAGAACGCATTACATCGACGAAAAATGGTTCTATCACATCTTTTCAGGCGGTATACGTTCCCGCGGATGATGTAACAGATCCGGCGCCAGCCAATACGTTTGCTCATTTGGATTCGACGCTGGTTTTAGACCGAAAGATTGCGGCATTGGCATTATTTCCAGCGGTTGATCCTTTAGCGTCGACATCGAAGGCTCTTGATCCAAAGGTCGTTGGTCAGCAACATTTCGATGTGGCGCGTAGGGTTCAAGCGGTTCTACAAAAATACAAAGAATTGCAGGATATTATTGCGATTCTTGGTATGGATGAATTATCGGAAGAGGATAAGTTAACAGTAATGCGGGCTCGAAAAATTCAGAAATTTTTATCGCAACCTTTCCATACGGCGGAAACATTTACGGGAACGGAAGGCAAATATGTTTCAGCCAAAGAAACCGTTCGAGGTTTTACCATGATATTAGATGGTGAGTTGGATCATATTTCCGAGAATGATTTTTATATGAAGGGGAGTATTGACGAGGTTATTTGTGTTGAAAAATAATATGGCACTTTTTGTTGAAATTATGACGCCAAGCCAGGTAATTTGTTCCCAAGAAGTTGCATCTTTGGTGGTTGATTCCGTAATGGGGGAAATGGAAATCTTACCGGAGCATCGGCCGCTCATTGTGCTACTAGATGTCGGAAGTACGCGTCTGAAGTTTTCAGATGGCAAGGTTGAAACGATAGCAACTTCATCGGGCATTTTGAAGTTAGAGAATAATCGAGCCATTTTAGTAGTTGAAGAGGCGATTAATATCCACGGATTACAAACGGCAGCGACGGTAGAAAATGCAAAGGCTCTGGCTCAAGAGGCTTTAAAAGCAACGATTAACCAAGGCAACTTACAGCAAAATGAATTGGAACAATTGGAAGTCAAAATTCGGGCTGAACTGAATAAAAAATTGCAAAAATAAAACTGTACATTCTTTTTTTTCTTCAAATTTATTGTGCCAACCAAATGGAAACACTTCCTGCATAAATTGTACTGGCTACGCTCCATAAAAGACTTCCGAGTGCAATGCCTTTTAATATTTTTTTAACCCTAGTAGCTTTTCGTATTATTGTTTTATCTTTCATTTTTATTCTCCTACCATTCTTTTTATTGCTTGAAAGGTGTCAAGCTTTTCGAAATTTAGAGACCATAAGCTAAGAATGACTTAAAATTTTCGCTAGGGAATCTATTTCCAGGGATGTTTTGAAAAAAACTATGCGACAACCATATGGTGAAATACACATAGTTCCATAGGTGCGACCTCAAAGTCGAAAAGCAGAAAAATTGTTTTGATGAAATGATCGATTGGAGGGCAATTGCTAAAAATTGTCGGACGGTATTAATGAAATTTGATTGATTTATTTTATCGACTTTTATAGCTTTAGGAGTGATTATAAGTTGCCATTTTTTAGGAAGCAGCAGTCAAGGTAATTGTTTACTTGTGAAGTCGACGGTAGGGAATTTTTTGATCGATGTCGGTCTAACAGGGCGGCAAATTGTGAAGTATTTACCGACATTTGGAGTTACGATTCAAGATATTGGAGCAGTTTTCGTAACACATGAGCACCTGGATCATTCGCAAGGTTTTCGCGGATTAGCAAAATATACACATTTTCAATGTTTTGCAAACCGGGCTACGGCGGAGGCAATTGATAATAAATTTGGGAAATCTTTTTATTGGAATTATTTTATAACAGGTGAAATTATTCATTATCAAGGGTTTGAAATCGAGACTTTTTCAATTCCACACGATGCCGTCGAACCAGTTGGTTACATTTTCCGGAGCAAGGATGGCGGAAAAAGTTTGTGTTGGATGACGGATCTCGGTTATGTGCCTCAAAATATTTGCGAACGCGTGAAAAAATCGGATATTCTTATTCTAGAGGCAAATTATGATAATGTTATGTTAGAAAATAATGAAAAACGTCCGCCAGCAATCAAGAATCGAATTCGCGGCCGTTATGGTCACTTGTCGAATGAGTCGGCATTTGATTTGATTGTCCATGGGATGGATGCAAATTGGCAGAAAATTTTTTTAGCACATTTAAGCCGTGATTGCAATGATTCGAAACTTTTAGAGACACTTTTTGGTGAAGATATTTTTCAAAGATTTGATATTACCGTAATTGATCCCTATGATGCAGCTGGTGTTAGTTATTCCTGTGTTTGATTTACGCCAGAGGGCTCTGCCCTCTGGACTCCCGCAAGGAGTCCGGACTCCTTGACCTCGGTACGCGGCCGAACCATGCGAAATTTCGCATGGTTCGGCCGCATGGTCATTTTTTTAATTAAAATTGTTTTTAATTAAATAAAGCCCCGCCCGCGGCGAAGCCGCGGGCGGGGGTCTCAGACTCCCGGTCGTGCGACCCCACCCGCGGGGCCCCGGGTGGCGGCCCCCAAACCCAAACACGGGTGGGATACCAAGGCGGGGCATTTTAGTAGC
>JAIRRZ010000029.1 GCA_031255715.1 Puniceicoccales bacterium | reverse complement strand
TAATTAAAGACCTATGCGGCCAAACCATGCGAAGTTTTCGCATGGTTTGGCCGCGTATCGAGGTCAAGGAGTCCGGACTCCTTGCGGGGTATGGGGCAGCGCCCCATAAGGCAGAGCCTTCTGGATTAAGCAATTTTTGGAAAGAGAATAATAGATTTTACTGCAAGGGATCGATTTACCAAACATTCTTTACTCCAGTCCAATTGATTTTCCCAGGATACCATTTTAATTTGAAAAATTTCAAGAATTTTCTGCGAAACTGTTGGCAAAACCGGCATTAGAATTGTTGCTGTCAGGCGAATGGCTTCGGAACAAACTGCCAGCGCAGTATGTAGACGTTCCTGATCTTTTGGGTGATCCGATTTGGCTAATTTCCAGGGGGCACGAACTTCTAAGAATTTATTAATTGCGCCTATAAATATAAAAATGCTTTCCAATGCCGAATGAAATTGCAATCGATCGTAGGCTTCGAGGACTTTATTGCGTATTGTCGACCAGAGATTGACAACTTCATTTTCTGGAGATTCCAGCGTCATAATTTTAGGAATGATACCTCCGCAATAGCGTTGAAGCATGTGACTACTTCGGCTGACGAGATTACCGAGATCATTACCGAGATCATTATTATAGCGTGAGACAAAAAGTTCGTGAGAAAAGTCACTATCCTGACCGACTGCCATTTCACGAAGTACGAAATAGCGAAAGGCATCGGTGCCGAATTGTTTAGCGTAGTCGAGGGGATCGATGACATTGCCTACACTTTTGGACATTTTTTCACCGGAGCAAAGCCACCAACCATGGGCTAAAAGTGTTTTAGGCATAGGCAAATCCAGGGCATGCAACATAATTGGCCAGTAAATAGCATGTGCAGGAACGAGGATATCTTTACCGACGACGTGGTAATCCACCGGCCAAAATTCGGAGAACTTTTCCGTACCGAAGTATACTGCAGAAATATAATTAATTAGGGCATCAAACCAGACATAGGTTACATATGTCGAATCAAATGGCAATTCGATTCCCCAGGAAAGACGATTTTTAGGTCGTGAGATACAGAGATCGTTAATATCTTCCTTTAAAAACTCCAGTACTTGTTTGGCGCGAAATTTTGGAAAGATAAAATTTTCATGGGTAGTGATGTAATCGACGAGCCATTGTTTATGGGGATTTAATTTAAAAAAGTAATTTATTTCTGTAATTTCGTTAATTTGGCCGAATTCGGATTCGGGCCAGACGCCATTTACTTTATCTTTTTCATGGAGAAAGCGTTCAACGCGTGTGCTATAAAACCCTGTATATTCTGCTTTATAGATATCGCCTTTATCGAAGAGTTTTTGAAGAATATCGCGAACGATTACCCTATGGCGGGGTTGAGTTGTACGGATATAATCGTCGTAGGAGATATGGAGCAGCGCACACATATCGATAAATTCTTTAGCGACGGAATCGCAAAGCATTTGAGGAGAGATGCCGCGATCTTTAGCTGTTTGCTCGACCTTTTGACCATGTTCATCGAGCCCTGTTAGGAAGTGCACATCATAGCCGAGCAAGCGTTTTGTTCGGCAGATTACATCGGCCAAAATTTTTTCATAGGCATGGCCGATATGGGGATGTCCATTTGCATAGTCGATGGCCGTGGTAAGGTAAAATTTCTTCATGACCCTTTGTGGGGAGAGAAGTGATTGAATTTTTTTAGCAATCAAATTTTAGAAAAATTTTGTATTCCAGGTTATTTTTGGGAAATTGATTTTATGGATAAAGATAGAGGAGAAGAAAAACTATTAAAAGGTCTAGACTTGGGAGTATTTTTTCTTTAGATTGGTCATTATGGGAGAGTTTAATTTTTTTGGAGAGAGATTTTAAAAAAGTAATTTTTCAATGTTGGCGTACATTACAATTGACATTGATCCATTTGCGGTTCATCTTCCAGGGGAGATAGGAGGAATTCGCTGGTATGGTATTTGCTATGTTATCAATTTTTTTCTGGTACAATTTTTTTTAAGGTTTTATTCCAGGCGCAAGATTTCGCCATTAACGCCGGACCAGAACGACAGTTTGCTATTATATTTTGCAATAGGCACGGTTGTTGGGGGGCGTTTGGGTTATTGTTTGCTATATAATTTCAACAATTTTGTGGCAAATCCTTTAATTTTTTTTCAAATTTGGAATGGAGGAATGGCGAGCCATGGAGGTTTTGTTGGGGGAATACTAGCGATTTTATATTTTTCGAAGAAGTTTTGCTATGATCCCTATCGGATAGGAGACATCATCTGTTCGATTGTTCCTCTATGTTTAATGATTGGTCGCGTAGGAAATTTTATTAATGGGGAGCTAATTGGGCGAAGGACGGATATGCCCTGGGGAATTATTTTTATTAGGAGCCAAGAAGCGGGAGTATTAGCGCGTCATCCTTCATCGTTATACGAGGCATTTTTCGAGGGATTTCTACTATTTATTCTATTACAGATTGCCATTCGGAGGAGAGGAACACGATCGGGGCATACGAGTGGATTATTTTTGGTTTTATATTCTGTGACGAGGATTAGCTGTGAATGTTTCCGGGAGCCGGATGCGGGATTGATATTAGGCATAACGCGTGGACAATTTTTCAGTTTATTTCTACTTTTTTTAGGAATAGCCCTAATGATTTTCAGGGGAAAAGGAACAGTCCGCTGATTTTATTTTTAGGCAAGGGTTATTTAGGAAAGAAACGCGGGTATATTTTCTCAAAATCTTCCCAAGCGAACTGCTGTAACTTTGGGCCACTGCCGGAAAGCAAAATCCATCTATTCCTCGAGCGCCTCCATTGCTAATTCCATTGCTAATTTTTCATGCTTTTCAATCAATTGTAGGAAATTACCATCATTACCATCATATCCACCCTGTTCACACGCATTTCCAACCTGTTCATACACCTTTGCTTGCAGATTGTGCCAATCCGCTCGCTCCATCTTTGGAAGTTCGTTCAAAGCCCTTTGGCTTGCATCAGAATTCCATTCTTTTTCAGCCTCTTGAAGAAACTTTTCGGCTTCCTCTTGATACATGGATTGCAGATTGTCGAGGCTCCAGGACTTACCAAACAAAAGATCATTTAACGTAACTGACTCATGGAGTAGATGAGGCCGTCTCAAAATATCACTTAACAATTTAGCTTGATCTTGGAAACACTTGATACGTTCAAATGGGGTCAATTTCTGCCAATGTTCCGGATTGGTAGCTACTGTTTTTTTAATCTCTGCCAAAGTTTCGGATTTTTGGATTACGAGGTGGTCATAACTACGTTGTAGCGGTCTTAAATTTTGTTCATCACAGAGTGTTGCAAGTTCGGCTTTGAAATCTTCCACAGATTCATAAGTGTTTTTGCCGTTGTAGTCAGCCTCTGGTGCTGGCGGTGTAGCGGCGACCAGTTTCGCTTGTGATATGTCGGCGGCTGGCGGTGGCGTTTTCGATGTATCGGCTGGTGGTGGCGCTGGCGGTGGCGATGCGGCGGGAGCTGGAGCCGGAGCTGGAGCAGCAGCCGTTTGCTGTAGCTTCGATGTATCGGCTGGTGGTGGCGCTGGCGGTGGCGATGCGGCGGGAGATGGAGCCGGAGCTGGAGTCGGTTTTGCTGTGACGGCAACTTTCTGCAGCGCTTTCGATGCGTTATCGATAGCCCGCTTTAGCTGTTGTGTGACATACTGCAGCTCTCCTGATGCGGCATTGGCGTTGGCCGGTAATTCTTGTAATGACTCAAGCATTCCTTCTAAGTCCGATTTGACATTTCCTGCTAAGTCTGGATGATTTTTAATATTTGAAGCCACCACATGGCCCATAGCTTCATAGTTGTAGAGCAACTTCTCTTGCTTTTTCGGTTCAAGTTTCCCAAAAGCCTCTCTAAAGGCATCTTTACTTCCTATAGAATCCAATTCTGTTTTAGCCTTTCCAAGAAGCCTTACGAATTCCGTCATTATTCCTCTTCCTTCTGGATTATTTATTATATTTCTCGTTGGTAACGTATCGCATAGAGCTAGACGGTAACTGGCGCGATCCAATGGATTCAAAGCTTGCCAATGATCTGAATTGGTAGTTATTATGCTTTCAATCTGTCTCAAAACGCCTTGAATAAGCTGTTGACTTTTAACTTCCGAATGATTAAGATCAGCTACCTTAACTAGGCCTAAAAACTCTTGAATATTACTGAGTGAAGAATCAATATTGGTTTTGAACTCATCCAGACTACTAGCTTTGGACACCTCCACATTACGAAGAGTATTATATAAAGAAAGATACTCGACGACTTTCTCCTCTTTCTTACTACTGAACTCCGCATCAGTTGGAGCAGCAGCCTTTTTCGTTGGCGGTGCAGCAGCCTTTTTCTGTGGCACTGGCGGTGCGGCGGGAGCTGGAGCCGGAGCTGGAGCAGCAGCCGTTTGCTGTGGCGCTGCGGCAGCGGTTTTCTGTAGCTCTTGTGATGCGGCATTGGCGTTGGCCGACCATCCCTCTAATAACTTAGGTATTGTTTCTAAGACCGATTTACCCCCTGTTAAGACTGAATTAGCTCCAATACCTTCAATGCGCTCCTGCATTAATTTGCAAGTTTGCTTCCAAGTATCGCACAACTCCTTTTGCTCGCCCGGTTTAAGTTCCCCAAAGGCAGCTTTAACTGCGCTAGAATTCAATTCTTCATTAATCTTTTGAAAAAGCTCTAGGCCTTTCTTCAGACCCGATGGAGATCGACTGTCCCTAGAGCACAATAATGAAATGATTTGATCTTGGCGATAACTGACACGCTCCAGCGGAGTTAATTCATTCCAATGCTGTGAGTTGTCATTCACTATTTTTTCAGTCTGTTCAAAATTATTTCCACGCAAAACATCAAGCTCGGTTTTGAGCTCCTCCGTACTACTGATCTTGGGCATCCCTGCACCAAGAGTGGCCCCAGTGGAAGCTTCTGCTACGCTAGCAGCAGCGGCGGAAGCTGGAGCCGGAGCTGGAGCTGGAGCTGGAGTCGAAGCTGGAGCCGTTTTCGCTGTGGCGGGAGCTGGAGCTGGAGTCGAAGCTGGAGCCGGTTTCGCTATGGCGGAAGTGAACGTCTTTTTTACGGCCTCCATTACCTTTGATGAATTCTTTTTAGCGCTTCTGCCTGTTAATTTAATGTTTTGTTCTTCTACTTTTCCGTCAAGACCCATTACCATTATGGTCGCTCTCATATCCTTCATCCCAAACAGCTTTTTAAAGACATTGCTCGATGTCACTTTATGCATTGAAATATGGACGTTTACTCCATTTCCAAAAATATCAAAAGTTTTCTTGTTGTCGCCATTTTTAGTGTGGACAACACTTCTATATAGGTTAGCCAGATCTTTTTGCTGATTTGGATTAAAACTTATACTCATCCATTCCTCCCGTTTAATCGTTATTTTATTTTTTTATATTTTTTTATCAATACTTAATAAATTTAATCACGCTCTTTTTCGCTTTTAGTACCCCGTGATGTTTTTGTCCTTTTTGCTGCTTTTCTAACTTGTTTTTTTACGAAACTTACTATGGTCGTTTCCTATGGCAATGGATTGTAAAAACTATGACTTCCAAAAAATAGAACCCTTTTGGCAAAAAAAATGGTTAGCAAATCAAACGTTCCACGCTGAATGCCTAAGTCCAGCTGAAAAATATTACGTTCTAGATATGTTCCCCTATCCCTCAAGTATGGGTTTGCATATCGGTCATCCAGAAGGTTATACCGCTTCAGATATTTTAGCACGCTACAAATGGGCAAATGGTTTCAATGTTTTACATCCCATGGGCTGGGATGCTTTCGGGTTGCCCGCTGAACAACATGCCATCGCCACTGGCCAACATCCTTCTATCAATACGGCAATTAATATCGAACGCTTCCGAACACAAATTCAATCCTTTGGCTTCGCTATCGATTGGAATCGGGAAGTCGATACGACAAACCCTCACTATTACCGCTGGACTCAATGGATTTTTTTACAATTGTTTAAACATGGATTGGCCTACGTCGACGATAAACCCGTGTGGTGGTGCCCGGAATTGAAATCCGTGCTGGCAAATGAAGAAGTCATTAATGGACGCTCGGAACGCGGTAACTTCCCCGTAGAACGAAAAAATCTGCGCCAATGGGTGCTGAAAATTACAAAATATGCAGACAAATTACTGGATGGTCTCGAAGACATTGATTGGCCCAATTCCACAAAACGTCAGCAAATCGCTTGGATTGGGCGCTCGGAAGGCTTAGAAATAGATTTTGAAATCATTCCCGGTGGTTCAAAAATTCCTGTCTATACGACACGCCCCGATACGATTTTTGGTGCAACATTCCTGGTCCTTGCCCCTGAACATGAACTCGTCGAACAAACAACAACTACGGAAAATCAAGAAAAAGTTCAGGAATATATTCGTAATACAAAGAAAAAAAGTGATCTGGAACGTACGGACCTCGCTAAGGAAAAATCAGGAGTGTTTACCGGAAGCTTTGCAAAAAATCCTTTCAATGGAGAACAAATTCCAATTTGGATCGCAGATTATGTACTCGTTTCCTACGGAACAGGAGCAATTATGGCTGTCCCAGCTCACGATGAACGCGACTTCGAATTTGCTCAAAAATTCAATATTTCCATAAAACAGGTGATCGCTCCTCCCACATCAGAAAATAGCGGCGAAAATGAAAACCCGGAAAATTCGCTTTTTTACAAAAATAACTTGCCGTTTTGTGGCGATGGAATATTGGTCAACTCCGGCAAACTTAACGGATCGACGACGGAGGAAGCTAAGAAAAAAATAATGCAACAGGCAGAACAATGCGGCTTCGGTCGTCGGGCTGTGAAATATAAATTGCGCGATTGGTTGTTTTCTCGCCAACGTTACTGGGGAGAACCTATACCAATTCTTTGGATCGAACGCTCGCTCTATGATCGCGCTCTAACCGAAAAAAAAACTTATTTTCTTGACCTGGTTCCCCATATCGCCGTCTCCTATAAAAAAAATAACGTCGAATGGTGCGCAATCCCCCTAATGGATAACCAATTACCCCTAAAACTTCCAGAAACAAATATCTATTTGCCCTCCGATGATGGGGAAAGTCCACTCGTACACGCAAAACAATGGTTGAATGTCTTTGTCAATCCATCAACGGGTGAAATTTCCGCGGAACCCCAAATGGGATTTATTCCCGCTATCCGTGAAACTAATACCATGCCCCAATGGGCCGGATCCTGTTGGTACTATCTGCGCTATATGTCTCCACATTACGAAGAAGGTCTCGTCGATCCCCAGGCAGAAGCCTATTGGAAAAGCCCAGATTTTTATATCGGTGGAGCAGAACATGCTGTCTTACATCTACTTTATGCACGCTTTTGGCATTTGTTTCTCTATGATATCGGAGCCATTTCGGCTACCCATGAACCCTTTAAAAAATTGTTTCATCAGGGTATTATCCTAGGAAATGATGGTAATAAAATGTCAAAAAGTCGCGGCAATGTGGTCAATCCCGATGACATTGTCCAACAATACGGCGCCGATTCATTGCGCTTATATGAAATGTTTTTAGGACCACTTGATGCCATGAAACCCTGGAGTACCCAGGGAATTGAAGGAGTTTACCGTTTTTTAAAAAAAATTTGGGCGCTCTATATCGATGGTGAAGGAAAAGTTAAAAAATTTCTGGCGGAAGATAACGCCACAATCGATCGCCTACTCCATGAAACAATCAAAAAAGTTACGGAAGATATCGAAAAATTACAATTCAATACGGCGATCGCCCAAATGATGATTTTTATCAATGGTGCGCAAAAAATAGGTATCAGTCGCCAAACTGCAGTAGTATTTTTACAACTGCTTGCTCCTTTCGCTCCTCATATTGCAGAAGAGTTGTGGGCACGTCTGGGGGAAAATTTTTCAGTTTCGAAAATAAAATGGCCAACCTATGATCCTTCGAAATTGGCGACGGATCAAGTTAAAATTATCCTCCAAATCAATGGAAAAATGCGCGATGAAATTGCAGTGAATAGTAGTGCTACTCAGGAAATGGTCGAAGAAATCGCCTGGAAACAAAGTCGCTTTATGACATTTCTTTCTGGCAAGAAAATTGTGAAAAAAATCTACATTCCTGGAAAAATTTTAAATATTGTGGTAAAATGAAGAAGCTAGCCAGAGGGCTCTGCCCTCTGGACTCCCGCAAGGAGTCACGGACTCCTTGACCTCGGTACGCGGCCAAACCATGCGAAAACTTCGCATGGTTTGGCCGCACAGGTCTTTAATTAAAATATTAAAGCCCCCGCCCGCGGCGAAGCCGCGGGCGGGGGTCTAGGCCCCCCGGTCGTGCGGCGCCCCCGGGCCGGGGCCCCGGGGCGGCCCCACCCCCCCGCCCGCGGGGGGGATCGCGGGCCGCGGGCCCCGGGGCGGCGGCCCGTGGGGCCGCACGACCGGTGGTCCTAGACCCCCGCCCGCGGCGACGCCGCGGGCGGGGGCTTTAATATTTTTAATTAAAGACCTGAGGTCAAGGAGTCCGGACTCCTTGCGGGGTATGGGGCAGCGCCCCATATTCAGTTCCTCCCCTAAGGGCTGCGCGCCCTTAGGGATCCCCGCCAGGGGATCCATCCCCTGGACCGGGATTGCGTCCGACACCTCGGGCGGCGCCCGTGGTGCCGGACGACCGGTGGTCCTAGACCCCCGCCCGCGGCGAAGCCGCGGGCGGGGTCTTTAATATTTTAATTAAAGACCTGTGCGGCCAACCCATGCGACAATTTCGCATGGTTCGGCCGCGTATCGAGGTCAAGGAGTCCGGACTCCTTGCGGGGTATGGGGCAGAGCCCCATATTTCGCTCCCCCCTAAGGGCGGCGCGCCCTTAGAATCCCCGCCAGGGGATCCATCCCCTGGACCGGGTGTGCGTCCGGCACCTCGGGCGGCGCCCGAGGTACCGGACGACCGGTGGTCCTAGACCCCCGCCCGCGGCGAAGCCGCGGGCGGGGTCTTTAATATTTTAATTAAAGACCTGTGCGGCCGAACCATGCGAAATTTTCGCATGGTTCGGCCGCGTATCGAGGTCAAGGAGTCCGGACTCCTTGCGGGGTATGGGGCAGAGCCCCATATTTAGCTCCTCCCTAAGGGCTGCGCGCCCTTAGGGCCAGGGGATCCATCCCCTGGACCGGATTGCGTCCGGCACCTCGGGCAACGCCCGAGGTGCCGGACGGCAGGGGGTCCCAGGCCCCCGCCCGCGGCTTCGCCGCGGGCGGGGGCTTTATTTAATTAAAAACAATTTTAATTAAAAAAATGACCGTGCGGCCAAACCATGCGAAAATTCGCATGGATTGGCCGCTAGACGAGGTCAAGGAGTCCGGACTCCTTGCGGGGTATGGGGCAGAGCCCCATATTCAGTTCCTCCCTAAGGGCTGCGCGCCCTTAGGATCCCCGCCAGGGGATCCATCCCCTGGACCGGGATTGCGTCCGACACCTCGGGCGATGCCCGAAGGTGCCGGACGAACGGGGGTCTTAGACCCCCGCCCGCGGCTTCGCCGCGGGCGGGGCTTTAATATTTTAATTAAAGACCTGTGCGGCCAAACCATGCGAAAATTTCGCATGGTTTGGCCGTATACCGAGGTCAAGGAGTCCGGACTCCTTGCGGGAGTCCAGAGGGCAGAGCCCTCTGGCTAGCGGACGACCGAGGGGCTTAGACCCCCGCC
This sequence comes from Puniceicoccales bacterium, assembly GCA_031255715.1. Classification (GTDB taxonomy): domain Bacteria; phylum Verrucomicrobiota; class Verrucomicrobiia; order Opitutales; family LL51; genus LL51. The sequence goes on along the minus strand of JAIRRZ010000029.1, from coordinate 2,509 downwards.
CGCGGCGAAGCCGCGGGCGGGAAAAACAGCTTACAGACTATAATTTTGTGGAGCAATAGAAACGATAAATTCTCCCCTTATGGTTAAATTTTTAATAGTTTCGCAAGTTTCTTTAATGGGAGCCGTTAGGATCATCTCATGAATTTTCGTCAGTTCCTTACAAAGGGCAACAACACGATCCGGACCATAGATATCGAAAATATTATTTAAAAATTTATCAATCCTATGGCAAGATTCATAAAAAACTAACGTTGCATCAGTATTGACGTACCTTTCAAGAATTTTAATGCGTTCGCTTTCCCTATGACCTGGAAATCCGAGAAAAAAAAAGCGATGAGTCGGTAAACCAGTGGCCGAAAGCGCAGCTGTTAGAGCACATGGACCCGGAATGGGGATCACTCTAATGCCGTTTCTTTTACATTCTCGGATGATACAAAAACCCGGATCACTAATCGTCGGTGTCCCCGCATCACAAATAAGCGCAACTTGGCTCCCTGCTTTTATTTTTTGAATTAAATACTCCGTCTGGGATCGTTCATTTTTGTCGTGATAGGGAATGAGTGTCGCTGCAATATTGAACTTTTTTAATAAATTCACGGAAATGCGCGTATCCTCACAGGCAATAATAGGGCATTGTTTTAAAGTCTCAATGGCGCGAAAAGTGATGTCGTCCAAATTTCCTATGGGTGTTGCAACAACAAATAATCGGCCCTGATCCATGAGTTTTTATCAAAAAAAAATATATTCTTTAATTATAATTATACCTATGGGCAACGCCAAAATCAAACTATCCATTAAATCTAATATTCCGCCAATTCCGGGAATGATATGGCCAGAATCCTTTTCTCCAGCAAGGCGCTTGAATCCCGATTCAATAAGATCTGAAACGAGTGCGACAATTGCAATAATTACCGATAGGATAGCAATTTTTACTTTTGTAAAATTCTTTGGCCAGGTATTTCCACAGCAAAAAGCAAAAATATGGCCGATAACAGTGGAAAATAGGATAGATCCAAGCAGTCCTTCGTATGTCTTCTTCGGACTAAATATCGGTGCCAATTTATACTTTCCAAATTTACAACCAATTAGCAATCCACCAATATCACTAAATTTGGTTACCACAATAATCCACAGAATAAGCAGCAAAGGAAGATTAGCTTCCCCTATTAGCAAAAATTTAGGAATAAATGAAACGGAGATGGAAAACATAATCGGAATGTAAATAAATCCAAAAATTGTAGGTAAAAAAGCACTTTTTAAATGTTCAGGTTTTCCCGTTAAAATTAGAAAAAAAGCAAAAATAGTAACGGTTATAACAAGCATGGATAGGATATAATTGAAATCAAAAAATCCTTCCCGAGAAAAAAAACTTTTCAATAAAACAATGGTTCCAAGTGTTGTTGCACTTTTTTTATACGGCTTCCAATCAATTTTTTCCATGAGTTGGTACAATTCCCATTGAGCTAAGGCGGAACATAGTGCCAATAATAAAATACCTCCTAAAATGCCCATTATTCCGAATGCTAGCGCTACCAATGTACATAAAATAATGGTACTGAATATTCTTTTTTTCATAAATTATTTTCCGAAATTTCGTTTCCGCAAGCGATATTCGTCAAGAACCATTTCAAAATCCTGTTGTGTAAATTCCGGCCAATGCTTTTTATTAAAAAACAATTCCGCATAGGCAGATTGCAAAAGTAAAAAATTACTTAATCGTTGTTCTCCAGACGTTCGAATGAAGAGATCGACGTCGGGAATGTCGCCGGTATCTAATTGTTTTCGAATGCTTTCCCAGGAGCAATTCGAAAATTCATCGGGAGGAATTTTTTTTATCGCACGTATAAGCTCGTCGCGACTACCATAGTTGATCGCAATTGTTAGAAAAAGTTTTGTATTATGGCGCGTCTTTTCCTGAATTGCTGTAATTTTATCCCGAAGATCATTTTTAAGCGGTGCTAAATCGCCGATAAAATGTATGCAAATGGCTTCTTTTTGTAAGAATGCCGTGTAGCGATCAATGGATCGAGTAAATAATCTCATTAAATATGTAACCTCGAGTGCAGAACGCTGCCAATTTTCCGTTGAAAAAGCAAAAAGTGTGAGGTAATGAATTTTTCGTTTGATCGCTACTTGGACAATTTTACTTGTCCTATACACACCACGTCGATGCCCATAAAATATGGGAAAGCTATTCCCCTTCGCCCAACGCCGATTGCCATCCATGATAATCGCAACGTGTACTGGATCCTGCGAAAACATTTTTCCATAGAGTAAAATTTAAAGGATACGGCAAGTGAATTTTTATTTATGGTTAGCCAGAGGGCTCCGCCCTCTGGACTCCCGCAAGGAGTCCGGACTCCTTGACCTCGGCACGCGGCCAAACTATACGAAAATTTCGCATAATTTAGCCCTATGAACAGTTAGTTTATTCTCCAAACAACGACAATATGGTAACCAACTGCTAATTATTTGTCCTTTTATACACCAATAGGTATGCCCTCTTCAA
>JAIRRZ010000019.1 GCA_031255715.1 Puniceicoccales bacterium | reverse complement strand
AATGAGATTGCAAGTAAGTTAACTCGTAACTGTATAACAGGAGACAGCATTGCGCCAGCGCTAAAGTTATTATTCGAGGAGGCTGGGCTGGATCCAAAGTCTGAGGAGGCGCAAAAATTGTTCAGTAAAGTTAATGAAAACTTGCCCAGAAATGTTACTGGAAACAATGTATCGGGTCAATCACCAAGTCACTTGGATTTGATTAAACAGGGAGTTCCATTGAAGAAAGTGGACCGAACTCAGCCACTGCCACCACGGCCGGCGCCGAAGGTAGATCCCAGCGCATTGACTGTGTTGGAAATTATTCAAAATGGGCTTAATGAGTCGAACTCAGAAAAGCCGGAAGCTGTGTTTAATGCGCACACCAATTCCAATGAGTCGAGCTCAGAAAAGCCGGAAGTTGTGTTTAATGCGCACACCAATTCCAATGAGTCGAGCTCAGAAAAATCGGAATGGTAAATCTAAAATAAAATGTTAAATCAATCGGTCCGCAATTCAGCGGGCTGATTTTTTTGTAAATTTTCTTCGCAAATCATTTTCAGTGGAAATTTTCCACTGCCATACCGATTATTCGAAAAAATTTATCCCCCCAATCGAATATCTCAAATTATCGATTTTTTACCCCTCTCCTACGCAAGATTTTTGAGCGTTGTCTTTTAGGATCGATCCACATAGTATCAGGACCATGAAAGAAATCGTGCGCTCCGATATTTTATTCATTTTTATAAAAGGTAATGTCCTTCACGTCGAATGCTCCAAACGCTGGACTTTCCAATCCCAATCCACAGAATTTTTTTCCAAAATCACAACCCCAATTGCCTACGTTATCGTCAAAATCGAAAATGTTCAGCAAATGACCTCACCGCTTCTCGTCTTTTTGAAAGATTTAAAACAGTGGGCCAAAAACAAGCGCGCTATTTTCGAAATTAAAAATCCTCCCGATAGCCTCCAAAAAATATTTAAATTAGCCCAGGCACCCACTCATTCAGCGGTACGCTTTACGAAACCTTCTAATTTTATCTACCGCATCGGCCAGAAAAGTATTGATTGCTATATCGTATTGAAAAATGGTTTAGTATTTTTCATTGCCCTAATCCAATCGCTTTCCAAGGCCTACATCGACCATCCGAAAAATATGGAAAATAACTTTTTACCATTCCTCCAACAAACCGGTTCCGATGCGTTACCCATCGTTGCCCTTATTAGCGCACTTGTCGGACTCATTATGGCCTTTGTTAGTGTTGTCCAACTCGAACGCTTCGGTGCTAGTATTTATGTTGCGGATCTCGTCGCCCTTGCCATGACCCGCGAAATGGGTTGCCTCATGACCGGTGTTATTATGGCCGGACGAACAGGAGCTGCCTTCGCTGCATCCATTGGCAGCATGCGGGTCAATGAAGAACTCGATGCTCTGCAAACATTTGGTATCGATCACATGGCCTATTTGGTCATTCCACGGGTCATTGCGCTAGCCCTGATGATGCCGCTGCTCTGTATTTTTGCAAACCTTATCGGCATTTTCGGCGGCATGGTCTCCGCCTTACCATTCACTAAAGGTAGCCTAACCCAGTATCTCCTTCAAACGAAAAAAGCCCTCGCGATTGGCGATATTTTAATTGGTTTACTAAAAAGTGTCAGCTTTGGCGTAATCATTGCCGGCATTGGTTGCTACAAAGGTATGAACTGCGGTCGCAATGCAACGGCAGTCGGGGAGGCTACAACATCGGCAGTGGTTCAAGGAATTACTTGGATTATCGTTGCCGATGCGCTGTTTGCCCTGTTGTTTACCGCCCTAAAAATTTGAAAATATTCACATATCTCACACTCCCCAATACTATTCTCTTTCGACAACCAAATGCCTACGCATTTTTCTGGGATATTTGTATCCCATCACAGCGAGCGTTGGCGAACACATTCGTAGAGAACAACCGCAGTCGCAATGGACACATTGAGTGAATCCGATTCGCCATTCTGCGGAATGCGAATGGAATGACTTTGCCGAAGCCAAAAATCAGAAACACCCTGACTTTCCGACCCCACTAAAATAACCGTGCCTTTGCGAAAATCTTCTTCAAAATATAACCTTTGTCCACGGGGTGAAGTAATGTAAACCGATAGCCGATGTCGCCGGGTGAATTGTAAAAACTCTTCCGCCGTGGCATCGTAAATATTAGCGAAAAAAATAGCACCCTGAGCATTGCGAATGGCATTGGGATTAAAAATTTCTGTGGAATGGTCGAGTACGATAATACCATCAATACCCGCGGATTCCGCCGTTCGAACGATTGCACCAAAATTACTCGGTTTTTCAATATTTTCCGTAGCAATAAAGAGCCCATTTTCGGGAGGAATACACGTATCTAAGGATAAGTTACGGGATCGGGCAAGGGCAATTAATCCGTCGCCATTCTCTCGAAGCGAAATTTTTTGATATACCTCCGGTGAAATTTGTGTGACAGGAATTTGATCGTCCGTAAATTGCCTAACGAACGAAAAAAATACTAATCGATCCGTGAAGTACTCCTCGCAAAATAATACCTCCGTAACGAATTGGCGTGAATGCGCACGGTCAATCTCCCGAAACCCTTCGACAATAAAAATGCCAAATTTTTTTCGCTTTGACGCTTTCCGCAATTTATCAATAAATTTTATTTTTTCATTATGCCTACTACTGATTTTCTCAAACACAGATCCATTTCTATCAAAATTAAACCATGAATGGCAATCGTTTTAATAGGTAATACTGGCAATTTTTACGGAAAAACTTTATAATATCCTTTTAATCTATAGGTTTTCATACTTGCTGATTTCTATTTTTTTTATAAAAGTGAACATATCGGTGAGATGTGTGGATGCAATTGAACTACTGGCGCAATATTTTCGCGTCGAAGTAGGAAATTCTAAAGATCAGAATTTAGAATTGGTCGTAGATCAATGCTTGGATCTAAAGTTTTCCTATTTAGCCAATGACTATCTTCTATTCCGAGGTTATTTTGCACAGAAATTGACGGAAGATAGTTTTCCTCGCATCAAAAATATGTTGCAATGGAATTTTGCGCGAATTGCTGATACGAATGATACGCTTTCCATCGATGGTGAAAGCAAGCGCCTTTGTCTTTTTCGTAAAAAATCGCTGAAATTGCTATTCATCGATAATATTTTCTCGGAAGTGGAATCATTTGTATCCAATTTGGAATTTTGGTTAGATGCTTTTGAGTATACTCAGAAAGCGCCTCGTGGATCAAATTTAATGATTTTTGGATTTTGAGCATGAAAAAAATAGGTTACGTTATTTGTGGCATGGCGATTTTACAATTAATTTATGTTTTTTGGAATCATAAAATTCCTCTAATATATGCAGGATTGCAAGAACCTCAATCGCCGGTAGTACGCAGGAAAAAAGGTAATGATCCACGTGTGCTGCATATCGTGAATGGACCCTCAACTGGAAAGAGAAAAGTTGTAAAAAAAACATTTGATGCTGAAAAAAAATCAGAACCGGGAGATTTAAAAATTAGCACAAACACGGAGGAGGGGTTAGTGCAAACGGCTGCAAAAAATCAGAGGAGCGAATTTTTTACCGATTCCTCATCAAAGTACGCCACGGAACGCACCGATAGGGCGACAGTAACACCCGTTGTAGAAAAAAAACCGGAACCGGGAGATTTAAAAATTAGCACAAACACGGAGGAGGGGTTAGTGCAAACGGCTGCAAAAAATCAGAGGAGCGAATTTTTTACCGATTCCGTAGCGCAATCTGCAGTTGGACTTTTCAATAGAACACCGGCAATACCGACGGCGAATAATGAAGCTAGTGGTCAAACGACACGCGAAACAACCCGCGAAGTGATTGGAGATTCTGGTCGGCCGCTTATCAATCTCGACACAATCAGTACAATCAACTCCATAACATTTGTAGAAGGTGATCCTGCCAATTGTATTCCTTGGAAAACATCGGAATACTATCACTTTGCTAAGAATCAAGAATTAAAAGAATTGGTACGAAACTTTTGTGCGGCACAGTCGATGGATGTCGTTATAAGTGATTCCATCGGTGATATTGTTAATGGAAAGTTTAGCAATATTTCGCCGAAGCAATTTTGGAAAGATATCGTCAATGCCTACGGATTGGTGTGGTTTTTTGATGGTAGCATGATGTATGTCTATAAAAGTAGTGAGGTCACATCAGCCGTTTATCAAATGAGTCGCGACGAAATGCGAACACTGGTAAAGGTAATTGCACAATTGGGGTGGTTGAGTTCCAATGTAACGTTTAGGCCCATGGAAACGGCAGAAATTCTGGTCGTTAGTGGACCACCAAAGTTAATGTTACTGCTGGAAGAATTGTCCAGAAAAGTCGTTGTTGAGCGCGTGAGTGACGTGTATAACATTCGTTCTTTCCCACTGAAACATGCCTGGGCATATGATATGGCGGTGAATTACCGAGGTGGAACTATGAATGTTCCAGGCGTGGCAAGCATGTTACAGCAAATTATAGGAGAAATTCCGGTACCCATCGGTGATAGTAAACTCGGTGTCAGCATCGATAACTCGAAATCAAATGAAGCAACGGAAAAAAAAGCCATTCCGGGAACGGTATATCATACCAATGAATCGAAGAAAAAAAATAATGAAGAAAATAACAAGAACAGCGACAAAAATGACGAAAAAAATCCTACTAACCTGGGAAAAACTTTTATAACCTATGATACCCGTCTCAATGCGGTTATCGTAAAAGCCAAACGGCAGGATATGTCTTTTATTGAAGATATTATCCAGCAGCTTGATGTACCAAGAGATGCGATTAAAATCGACATCGCCGTAGTAGATATCACCAAAAGTGGTGCCATGAAGATAGGATCTAAATTCGCGGTTAACAAACGCGATACTAATCCAAAATCCTCAGAATCGACAGCTCAAAAGGGGAACATGGAACGCATTTCGTTCGATTTCATAGATCAGACAACAGCGAGTGTAACAATGAATTTCGATAAACTTTTTAGAAACTATTCATTGGCGCAAACATTAAACATTTTGGAGGACGTAGGCAATGCGCAAACCCTGACGCGATCTTCTGTAATCACACTGGATAATATTGGTGCCGTTATTGATCGCTCCAATACCGTTTATATGCCGGTTACAGGTGCGAAAGCTGGAGGACTTTTCAATGTAACCGTCTCAACAAAATTAATTGTTATTCCCCATATTGTTCCCGGAGAATTCGATTGCAATGGTTTTGCAAAAATTAAACTATTAATTGAAGTAAGCGATGGCACCTTTGATAAAAGTCCCCTTGTGACAACAACTGGTCCGAGTACGGCAACCAATTCGGTCAATACGGAGGCATCGCTTTTCGAAGGGCAGAGCTTATTTATCGGTGGTTATTTTCATGAGAACCATAGCAGAAGTTCCGCAGGAATTCCTTTCCTAAAGGATATTCCTCTTCTTGGGTATCTATTTAAGACGGATAATCGAGACGATAGCGTGATGGAACGTATTTATATTATTACGCCTTCAATTATCAGCATCGATGATCCCCGAAAGAAACAACTAAGTCGTTTCTTCACCGATGGCCAATTAGCAGGAGAACCGACATTGAAACCCGATGAATTTATTCTAACACACGACTATGAACGACCATCCTTTGATAACGCAACATTTGAGATAAATGAACCAAAACGTACCTGGGGTAAACTATTATCAAAAAAAGAAAAAGATACGGACAGCTCTGAAACCAAAAGAACAACCCAGCATAAAAAACGAATAAGGAACCGCCGCCGCTGATTTCCTAAGGGCTGCGCGCCCTTAGGGATCCCCGCCAGGGGATCCATCCCCTGGACCGGGTTGCGTCCGGCACCTCGGGCGGCGCCCGTGGTGCCGGACGACCGGGGGTCCTAAGACCCCCGCCCGCGGCTTCGCCGCGGGCGGGGCTTTAATATTTTTAATTAAAGACCTGTGCGGCCAAATTATGCGAAATTTAGCATGGTTTGGCCGCATATCGAGGTCAAGGAGTCCGTGACTCCTTGCGGGGTATGGGGCAGAGCCCCATATTCAGTTCCTCCCTAAGGGCTGCGCGCCCTTAGGAATCCCCGCCAGGGGATCCATCCCCTGGACCGGGATTGCGTCCGGCACCTCGGGCGGCGCCCGTGGTGCCGGACGGCAAGGGGTCCTGACCCCCGCCCGCGGCTTCGCCGCGGGCGGGGGCTTTAATATTTTTAATTAAAGACCTATGCGGCCAAACCATGCGAAGTTTTCGCATGGTTCGGCCGCGTACCGAGGTCAAGGAGTCCGG
>JAIRRZ010000022.1 GCA_031255715.1 Puniceicoccales bacterium | reverse complement strand
AACCCCGGTCCAGGGGATGGATCCCCTGGCGGGGATTCTAAGGGCGCGCAGCCCTTAGGAAAACTGATTAATCCATAATATATACTGCTATATGTCCTTTATTCTTCAAAATTTCCAGTGCCTCTTCATTGCTCATCTGTCGTACCTTGGAATCATTACACTCCCAGAAACAATCGCGATCGAAATCTCTAAGATAAAAAATAAAATGCCCCTCCTGTTCAGAAGGTCTTAGATAAATTACATCGGCAATTAACTTATATCTTATCACTTCAGGATTAACCATTACTTCTTGCGGAAAATTAAATTTCAAAGGAAGAGACATTGGGCGCAAATTCTCCGTCACGACGAAATCCCCCTCGATTTTACCTAGAAGAGTATCTATCAAAAGAACTTTTGGAAAACTTGCGATACGCGAAAGTTTAATCGTATCAATCTTGACTCCATTTTTCCATACGCACTGCTTATCACCGCTCATTTCCTCCGGATCATCAAAATTCTGCAATGCCCACACAAATTCTTCTTTAGACTCCAGCTCACTCGGTGGAAGCTCTTTCGGTAGATCGAGCATAATTGTTGATCGGTCACAACTCAAACGATTCTCAGGACTCGACTTTTCATAAAAGGTATCCGAAATTGTGAACTGAAAATACTGAGCCACCGGCTCTCCAATTTTTTCTAATGCATTGAAACATGCTACTAAAAACCCACGAATATCATTTGGTTCAGTTAGAGTAAACGGTTTTTTTTCAGCATTATCCAATGCGGGCAATATATTATTTGTCAATAATTCCCTCAAACGATTTTCCTGTATCCCTTCGACGGAATTAAGGTTTTTAAGTAGTTCTCTTAACCCTGATATAAAAGAATAATTACTGGTGCTATTGATTATACTTTCCCGGAGCTCTGGAACCGAATTCAATATTTGTATTGCGTTATTTATATAACATGAAGCCCCAAAATTGGCTAATCCATTTGGTATGATTAAATTTGAGTGCAATGACGGAAACCATGTCTGCGGCAATGACACCGTATTTTGAAAACTGATCACCCTACCCGATTCCTTTTTCCTTTCGGGCCCAAACATCTCTTTTTTAGGTATGAACTTTCGAACTATACGGAAATTTTCCGCCGCCCCTTCAACCTTTTCTACCCAACCCTGTTGCTTTCTCTTTTCAGGTTCCAATGCCATTTTTCTGGACACGAACCTTTGTTTTACATTGATCCGCGTGCTTTTCGCCGTACCTCTAGGCCTCATTGCCCTCGACTGTCCTTTTTTTCCAGGTCGCAACACTTTCTTCCTGGATATGGACTCTGGCGTTATATGGACAAATGTTTTCGTGGTCTTCGCCGTCTCATTTTTGACATAGTTCGATTTTTTTAATATCTCGGTTTGCTTTCGTAGCATCGATCTGCCGGAAGGCAAAAATGACTCCTCCCGACCTATTACTTCGCCTCCACGCATAGGTACCAGGAATATCGACACCAAAGCTATAATACTTGTTATTCTGAATACTTTTCCCATCTTTTATATCCTGATTGACTTGTTTATTAGCTAAGATTTTCTCCTAATTCATACATGTTTACTATGAGCATTTCCTAAGTGAAATGAATTTCTCATTAATTTTTTAGAAACATCTAAAATGTATTGTGTCCGCACAAACTCTTCCCCAAATATTTTTTCCAAGAAATCTGGAACAGAAAAATACTTAATCGCAGAAATTCCATTTGTAATTAAGTAATTGCCAAAAATTTGCATTAGAGTTAGATATGCTTTCATAATAAATGTAATTGTAAAAATTCTTCACAATTATGCAAATAAAATATATAAGTTTATTTAAAAAAAATTTTAACTTTCTTTCATAAACAAATGGAGCCAAAATTCACTATGTCGGTTATTATATTACTAAACAAAAAATTCCGCTTGCGCGGGATGATCGAAGTTCTTCTTCGATTTTGTTGCACTTCCGAAATCTTCTCCCATTGTTAAAACTTTTTTCTAAATCTTTTTTAACAACTCATTTTGCTCTAGTCGGTTACTGAAAGTAATAATACATAGGCTAAAATCCAAATCTAGATCAACGATACCAAAATTCCCTGCACTACCTTGATATTTATCAAAAAAAAGAATCCCACTTGCGTGGGATTACTTTATTATGATCTTATAAGCACATTACACATAAACATATTACTATTCCATACCATCTCCCACAAAAATCATCTCCAATCCCCCATTTCTAGCGCTTTCACTCAACTATTCTTCACTTTTGCGCTTACTTCTCCATATTCTTATTATGCCTGCCTTGTTTAACTACAGTATTCATCCATCTATTTCTCAACCGTGCTCTAGTGGATAAAACTCTCTTCTTTTCAGTCTGCCGCGTAGTTGGCTGCATCATCTCCCCCATTTCGGTACCTTGGTTCGATACTAACACTTTGAAGAGTCCCGTTTCCGACCGCCTTCTGACTTTGACTGGAACCACCCCACTCTTCTTCCTGTTCTTGTTTTGGATCCTTATTTTACTTCTTCTCTCACTATCTCTAGTACTCACTAACTTGCGAGAAGATGGCGACACTTTTTTTTGTTCCACTGACTTTCCTCTTTGCACAGCCATCCCATCGTAGGATATTAGCGCAAAAGGCACAATACCCATAACTTTAAATACATTCCTAATCTTCGATATTTTGTCCATGTTTCGTAAGATTTAAAAGCCTCTCTGATTGTCAAGACTTTTCCGAAAAAATTTTATCAATAACTAATAAATATCTATATAATTCTACCCTATTTCACTGTTTTCTTCCTAGATTACAAATAAAACCTCTTCAACTATGCGAACAAAAAAACTCTTTCAAATGCTTCTGGGAAATATTTCTAAAAAATTTCCTCAAACGATAACTGAGAGTTGGCACAGATACATACGAGCTGCCCGGCTAGGATTCGAACCTAGACAAACGGAGCCAGAATCCGTTGTGCTACCGTTACACCACCAGGCAAAAAATAATCCAATCGGGATGAGACTATTCTCCATAATTTCATAAAAAATCAATACTATTTTGTCGCTTTTTGAAATCTAAATGCTCGTACTAAAATTTTTCTTAATTGTCCCACTCCATTGTTTGAAATTTAGTCCTTGCGTTCATATGCCACCACATATGCTCCAGTCTTTAAATTTTTCTGAGCTTCTTGTTCATCTATTCGCCGCACTATGGAATCATTAAATTCTAAGAAGTTTTCACCATCTCTAATATATGCAATATAATGTCCGCCGTAGACAGTTCCTCTATGAACTACGCCTCCAATGAGTTCATATTCCCTCGCTTTAGAGTCAGCTACCATCTTCGACGATAATGTGAACTTCAAAGGTATTGCTATTGGACGATCAATTTTTATTAGACGCCCTTTGCTTTTACTTGTAGCAAGACGCATAACTTTTATTAAAAAAACTTTTGGAGGAACCATAAATTGCCTATACCTAATCGCAATCACATCAACCTTTTCCCTATTGATTCTAGTGCATTCCTCTTTCATTCTAAAACACTCGAATACATTCATGAATTCGTTTTCAATTTCTTGTCCTAGAGGTTCTTGCTTAATTAATAATGTTAACATTTTACTGAAAGTACGGCCATAGCTCTCCTCCTTAATTGAAGGATCATCTTTGGCCTGTATGATTGTACGTAATTTAAATTGAAAGCATTCGATCGCTCGCTCTCTTTTTAATTCTAACATGTCGAGACACGTTTCAATAAATTCGCAGCCATCACCCTGTTCCGTAAACTGAAAACGATCGACACCTTTTGCTTCATTCATCGGATCAAATATATCCTTCCATAACTTCTTCAAATAATCGCTTTGTATTCCTGTGGATGAATCAAGACCTTCAAACATTGCTCGAATCCCCAATACGAAAGGATCCGCACTTGAGCTTTCATTTATGCTTTCCCTAAAGTTTGGAATCGCATTTAATAGCTGTATTGCGCTATTGGCATAGCATGTGGCACCAAAATTTATTAATCCCTTTGGCAGTGTCGAATCCAGTGGCAATGAATCCTCTGACAATGCGTGTTTCGTCGTATCTAATTCCCTTTGCTCCTTTGCCTTTTTTTCGTCACTTTCACTGGAAAGAGGCGTGAGTTCAGTCGCACGCGTCGGTACCATCTCTTCCCTATCTTTGGATTTTCCTGCATCCAATTCCCTTTGCTCCTTTGCCTTTTTTTTGTCACTTTTACTGGAAGGAGGCATGGATCCAGTCGCATGCGTCGGTACCATCTCTCCCCTATTCTTCGATGTTACCGGCAATTCCATTGGATTAAAAAATGAACTGCCTTTGCCTTTCTTCTTACTTCCATGGACACGAGACGAAGCAGTAACCATCCATACCGTCTCCCTCTTATCCCTTTTCTTCGAAGACTTATGCGAAGATTGCTTTTTTCCTGCCCTGTTTTTCTTAACCCCCCTACTGAGTAACTTTTTTTTAGGTCTTTTTAATTGTTTTTGCAACGGACGCGGCAAGGAGATACAATTTTTCTCATTTTCCAAGTCTCTGCTAGTCGAAACACTTTCTGCACCGTTAACAGCCTTCGTATTAGAAAACACAAATGTTAAAATTGCAGTACAATAAATTTTGAACATCTTATATCGCATATTTTTCCTATAACTTTCTTTATCCGTCAATATTAATCCGTAAAATGATTACATTTTCACAACACATCCCAAAATAAATCTTTTAAAATGCTTAGTTAAAACAAACATTTATCCCCTTGGGAATAATTGCCCGGTAATGCCCAAATGAACCATTTCCGGAATAAATAACTCTAACTATTTCAGCGTTGGCACATCCCGAAGCATATCGCTCCCGCTTAAACTTAGTTTCACCATTCTGCATTCTACCTCTCCAATTCACCCAAATATCATATCCAATCTCCAACGCTAGAAATACCAACAATGGAGAATCAAGTTGCATAAATCCGGCTTCAATTTTCCGACATAGCGCTTTGCAATCATTGCCATATCCATCGCAAATCAATTGATTAATTTCTCCAACCCTACTTTGCTCATCATCCGTTTTATCCTCCTTACAAATCGTATACATAATGCGATCGGATAATCTCTTCAATAAATCAAATACATCTTTTTTACTGATATGAATAGAAGTATTTTTCCCGCTTTGTGCATTTTTAGCAGCAGCTACCGCCACTAATACGGCCCAGTAACCACACAAACCATCTCCAGGAACATCTTTTATTTCATAGCCCAATGGTACCTCTTCGCTTTCTTCCATGAATTGAGCAAAAGATGCTTTCATTTCTTTGGAAACCATCGATACCGTCGCACTGCTTGTACTAGAATTTTGCACAAATTCGTTCTCACTTTCCATGAAATTTGTAAATAATTCATCGGTATGTGTAGTGCTATCAATAGACATTTGGTGCTCTGTGTTTACAACGATTTTCGCATGACCTGTCTCAGACTTTTTTTCAACTGAAGCGGCATCTTCATTTTTCTTGACCAAATGTGCTGTTTTATCGAGAGCGACAGATACTTGGCGCCTTGGTTTTACAACAATTCTCAGGGGACCTGTCTTAGACTTTTTTTCAACTGAAGCGGCATCTTCATTTTTCTTGATCAAGTATGATAAGAAATTCGCTTTTGCAGGAATTGTACCCAACCTAAAAAGCATCACCCCTAATACACATATTATCCAATTTCGAACCCATCTAAAACCCACATCCATCATATACTCCGAATGAGCAACATATTTATAATAATTAATTTAGCAATATCATTGCATTTAAAACATTTTTCCATGAATTTTATGGAACCTTCATTTTAAACTTGATCCCCCATTGTTCGTGAACATTTTTCAATGGATAGGTTTTTTTCATAAAGTTTAAAAATATGAATCAAAAAAAACATTGAATTTGTACCCCAAAAACGTCTATTATGGATTATAATATGTTACATTGCATCATTTTTATAAGTTTACTTCTTGTGGGCAATTTATTGCAAGGGTTCCCGACCGCTAAACGGACCAACGAAAGCTTCATTGATAAAAAATGGGTGAATAATAGCCATATTCTTCCAACGGAATCCGGAAAATCGCAGCAAAAAGCTTCGATGTGTCGGCCAACCGACAAAAATCCAATTCCTCAAGGGACCAAAATCGACAAAAGTCCAATTTCTAAAGACACCAAACAACCAATCGACAGCCATATTCTTCCAACGGAATCCGGAAAATCGCAGCAAAGGATCTCGATTTGTTGGCCAACCGCCCAAAGTCCAATTTCTAAAGACGCCAAACAATCAATCGACAGCTGTATTCAAGCAACGGAATCCGGAAAAAAAGAGTCAGGAACATTTGGTTTAGTACGTCAAAATGGAACGAAATTTCATGAAGGTATCGACATAAAATCATTTACTAAAGATAAAAACGGTAAGCCAACAGATTGCATTTACGCATTCATGGATGGGAAAGTGGTGTATGTCAACACTTCGGAAAGTGCGAGCGCCTATGGACGTTACGTGGTTTTGGAACATGAATATTTTCTGACACTCTACGCCCATCTAGCCTCAACTAGTGTTTCCGTTGGAAAGACCATAAAAGCAGGTGAAAAACTTGGTATATTGGGAACAAGTTCCAATTGCGCAAAAATTCCTGATACACGTGCCCATTTGCACTTTGAAATTGACTTTCAAATTGATAATGGTCCAAATTTTAGCACGTGGTATACTAAGAAATACAATAGCCTCCCTCCCCATGGCGCGTACAACGGTTACAATCTAATCGGTGTTGATCCGCTTATAATCATCGAAAAATTGACCAAAGGAACTAGCTTCACCAATATTTTAAGTGACGAAAAAGAAGCAGCAACGGTACAAATTGCGGGAAACTATATACCACCGTTTGTAAACAAATATGCAAAATTATTTGCGCTAAGCATTGATTTATCAAAGCCAGTTCACGGTTGGAATATTCAATTTTCCTGGTTTGGATTACCGATATCCTGGACACCAATTTATAATAAAATTGAACAAGCGCAAAAAATAAAATTAGTCTCCTATCGAAAATCTCTGATGGAACAGTCCATCAAGACCAACATTTTAGAAAAATCCTCAAAGGGATCAAACGAAATTACAGTGGGTTCGAAAATTGTTAATAATTTAAACAAAATGGGTTTCACCACTAACTAAACTTTCATCTCGACTTTCGGTTTATCGATCAAGATAACCCATAAAAGAACAGAATTCTTTTTTTACTTTACGAATTCTGGGATTAGGCATCGCATTAAATATGCAACGCTATTCGGCAAGAATTTCAATTTTCCAAGCAGTTCGAGAGAATTTTCCTGATGCTCCGCCGTAGTTTTCTTTTCGCTCATACAACGATTGCCAATTTTTTGCACAAGGTCTCTTGGAAGTGATTTGTTAAGTCACGGAAAATTAAAAAAAATAAAATTGGCAAATAGTCCCTCCTTCCCTAATTTTCTAGCTGGTTTCCGAAAAATTGAATGAGACTGTGAATTTTTAAGAAATCTAAGCTTCGATATGGGAGGATGCCCAAAAATAAACTTGCTTTTTACCCGGGACACTCTTTACTGTTGAGAAGTTTAGGAGTTATGAAAGCGATTATCGAAACTCAGGGGCAGCAGCTTATCGTTCACGAAGGCGATATTGTATTTGTCAGTCGTTACGTCGGTTCAAAGGCGGGTGATGTGATTAATCTGGACAAGGTGCTATTTGTTGGTGAAGGACTGGACGCAAAGGTAGGTATGCCCTACGTTAATGGCGCAGTGGTAAAGGCTATGCTACTTGAAAATAAGCGGGGTAAAAAAGTTTTTGTTTTTAAAAAGAAACGCCGCCAGGGTTACGAACGACGCCGCGGCCATCGTCAGGAATTGTCGGTTATTAAAATTGAATCAATTACGGTCTAATATTTTTGGAGAAATTGAAAAATGGCACATAAAAAAGGTCAGGGAACATCGCGTAACGGTCGCGATAGTGTGAGTAAACGTTTGGGCGTGAAAAAATACGGCGGAGAATCGGTTCGGGCAGGGAATATTCTGATGCGCCAACGCGGGACAAAAATGCGCCCCGGAAAAAATGTGGGTCTCGGAAGAGATTTTACTCTGTTTTCGCTCGTTGACGGAACGGTGGAATGGGATGCTAAACATCGTCGCGTCAGTATTGTCGCATTACAATTAAAAAAATAAATGGAGCGCGTTATTATTAGGGGGGTGGGTTCCTGTATGCCGGAATGTATCCTTCCCAATGCTGATCTCGAAGGAATGGTGGATACGACCAGCGAGTGGATCGTCATGCGTACCGGAATCGAATCTCGCCGGATTTGTCTCGATACGGAAATGGCATCCGATCTAGGTTGCGAAGCCGCCCGAAAGGCATTGGAAAATGCAAATATCTCAACCTGTGATATTGATTTGATTATCGTTGCAACGGTGACGCCCGATATGCGATTCCCTGCAACAGCATGCATTATCCAAAAAAAATTGGGCTGCGTGGATATTCCTTGCTTTGACGTAAATGCAGTATGTTCGGGGTTTATCTATGCACTCGATGTGGCGCGGAATTTTTTGCTCAATAATTCAAAAATGAAAAATATTCTCGTCATTGGAACCGAAAAAATGTCTTCGATTGTCAATTGGGAAGATCGCTCAACCTGCGTACTTTTTGGGGATGGTGCGGGCGCCGTTGTCCTATCACGGGATATGGAAGAAAACTCTGATGCGGGTATATTGGATGTGCTGATTGGTGCCGATGGAAGTTTAGGGCATTTGCTTCATTGCCCAATTTATGGATCTACTGGGCCAGTGGGCGTTGGTAGTACGGAAAAAGATGAATATTTTATTAAAATGGAAGGTCGGGAAGTCTTCAAAGAAGCCATTAAACGGATGTGTGCCGTGGCAGGAGACGTTTTACAGCGGAATGGCTTGACCATTGACGATATCAACTGTGTTATTCCCCATCAGGCTAATATGCGAATTACGTCTGCAATTGCAGATCGCATGGGAATTCCTCAAGAAAAAATGCTTATCAATTTGCAGCACACAGGCAATACATCGGCAGCTTCGATACCAATCGCAATGAATGAAGCAATACAAAATGGAAAAATTCAGTCGGATGATTTAGTATTAACGGTTGCTTTCGGTGCAGGAATGACTTGGGGAGCGGCTCTAATTCGATGGAAGTAGAAATTTTTGTTGAACAAAAGCAAAAGGTTTGTTTGTTCTATGCATATGGCCTATAAATTGCGTTTAGCGGTTGTTCTTTTATTACTTGGCACGAGTTTTTCTTGTTTTTCTCGCCCTACAAATAGGGGTATGAGAAATCGAAATAGAACTAGCCAAATGGAAAAATTGCCGTTGGAAAGTTTGCTCACACAGGCACAGAACGCCAAAGCACAGAACAATCCTAAATTGGAAAGGAAGATATATAAAATAATTTGCAAGGTCCATAAGGGTAGGATTGAAGCGGCGGACGCATATTTTTTTCTTGGTGTATACTACGAGGAGAATCATCAGTTCTCGACAGCAGTTAAAAAGTTTACGAAGATCATGGAGCGCTACGCGGAAAGTTCATGGTTCTCACAGGCCGTTGAGTATTGTTTTCAAATTGGTGAAAAACTCCAAAAAGGCGTTCGACCGCGCTATTTCGGGGTAGTTCCCGGATTTCGTGATTCCGATTCTGCAATAAAAGCCTATGAACTAGTTTTAAAACATGCACCCTTTAGCCACCTTGCACCGGAGGCCCTAAAACAAATCGCAGAGTTGCAGGTATTGGCAAAGCGCCATGATTTAGCAATCGATGCATTGGATCGAATTATTGATCTATATCCCAATTCCGTTGAGATACCCTATGCCTATCTAAAGATAGCGGAAATTTATAAAAATTCAGTAAAAGGCGTAGAATATAATCAGGGCGGAGCAATAATAGCTCTCCGCTATTATCAAGATTTTATAACAATTTTTCCACAAAATCCGGAGGTTGATCCTGTGAAAAAGATAATTCGTGAATTGGAGGAATCGATTGTAAAATCGAAAATTTCGTTGGGAGATTTTTATTTCGATGTTTGTCGTAATAGAGAAGCAGCTAAAAAATCTTATTGTTTAGCGATTGATGTTGCGCCCTATACATCTGCAGCGAGTACGGCACAATCAAGAATAATCGAAATTAATGAGGGTAAAAAACCGAAATCAACCCCCGTTGACTTTCTCTTCCCACATAGGGATCAAAAGAACGATTGCGTTGACCCTGTTAACCAAAAAAGCGTTACACCACTTATACAATCGGAAGATGTTCCTGCGCCGGATAAAACCAATGAAGCCTAGGACAAGGGAAATTGGCAATGATACGATTTATTTTATTGCTTATGGCTATGATTTTAGGTGGTTGCGCTTGCTATAAAAAGGGAGTGGGATCGGCTGATGTTGTGCAATCGATTTACATTGAACCGGTCAAAAATAGTTCACTTTGTCCACAAACTTCCGGAACACTTACCGCACAGTTAAGCAAAGCCATTCAATGGAATACACCCTTGAAATTGATGGGCAAGAATGAAGCCCATACTCATTTACAGGTTGAAATTGTTGACTATTTTCAAAAAAATTCCACCTATGATCCCAAGGATACTTCAATCGTTTTATCGCTAAGTTTTCGCATTGTTGCCGAATGTACCCTCTTCGATCGAAAAGGGCATTGTTTGCTGGAACGCCAACGTGTTGAAGCCAGTATGGATCTGGAAAAATGTAGTAATTTCCATTCCTTTCGCGATCAAGCTATTCCCCAATTGATGGGGCGTTTAGCGAGAAAAATCGGAGCGCTTTTGATAAATATTTGGTGAAGAATATTCCACGATGAAAATTACTGTTGCGCCATCAATTTTAGCAGGAAACCTTGTAGACCTGCGATCAAGTTTAAGCCAAATTCGTGAAAGTGGAGCGCGCTGGGTACATATCGATATTATGGATGGACATTTTGTTCCTAATCTAACCTTTGGTCCACAGATGGTTCAAACACTTGCCACCTATAAACAAGATCTTTTTTTTGATATTCACTTGATGTTGGAACATCCGGAATATTTCGTAGAAAAATTTGCAGAAGCCGGTGCCGATTTAATTTCAATCCATGTAGAATCGCCATGTAATATTGCGGAAACATTGCAAATCATCCGGACACTTGGAAAACAAGTGGGATTAGCAATTAGTCCAAAAACGGCCACTGAAAAAATTCTTTTTCATTTAGACTTTGTGGATCTCGTGCTTGTTATGGGCGTACATCCCGGATTTAGTGGACAAAAATTTATTGAGAGTTCATGGAAAAAAATTGAACTTATTCGCGAAAAAAATCCTGAAATTAGCATTGAAATCGATGGAGGTGTTCATTTGGGTAACGCTGGACTTTGTATCCAAAAAGGAGCCAATATTCTCGTAACCGGTACCTCATTTTTTGAGGCGCCGAATTTTCAAAAATTTGTACAACAAATCGAACATGAATAGAGTATTTTTAAATTTACTGCCAGAAGAATTAAAAACCGTCGAAACGATACTCGACGAAATAAAACAAACCCATTGGACGGTCGAAAAAACCGACACACAGTGCCAATTGTGTGGCTATTTCGAGGGTAGTTTTCAAAATTCATGGCAAGATTTGCAGAAACAAATCCCATTATTAGCCCATAAAACATTAAACTACGAAATGATTCAAGACCGCGATTGGCAAAATGAATATAAAAAATATTTACAACCATTTAATATCGGCCCATTGCATATTGTTCCCATTTGGGAGCGGGAAAGATACCTAGTTCCCGAAGGCCAGTTTGCCATTTATTTGGACGCAGAGATGGCATTCGGAACAGGAGCGCATGAGACGACAAAACTATGTTTAGCGCGCATCATTGAATATCGAAATTTATTTTCGAAGGATTTATTTTTGAAAGAAGTTATCGATGTTGGTTGCGGCTCGGGGATTTTATCGATTTCGGCAGCAAAACTTGGATTCAAAGCAGTTTATGGTTTCGATATCGATCCCGATGTGATAAAAATTAGCAAAAAAAATGCGATAGAAAATAATGTTCCGTCCATTGAATTCGCCATTGCAGGAATCAATGAAGGTATTTTAGGTCGCCGTGCGGATCTCATCATGGCCAATATTTTAGCTCCGACTTTAATTGCGCACGCTTCAGTTTTAGTCAATACGGTAAAAAAATATGGCGCCCTATCACTGAGTGGAATTTTAATTGAAGAAATCGAAGCCGTAAAAGCCGCTTTTACTCCACTGGTCAAACGTAATTGGGATTCATTTTTTACGAATACGAAATTATTGGGTCAATGGGTAGAAATCGCCTACGTCCGCACTTAACCTTCATAATCATTCCTAAGGGCGCGCAATCTCCATTGATTTCTCTCATAAAACAGATTGACTTTTTTGTAAAAAAAACAATAAATTCCCTGTGCATGGGAAAATTTCTACACTACTGTGCCTAATTGGGGGAATAGGGCAAACTATTGGATCTACGGAAAAGAGCAACCAAGAAATTCCTTCGAGAGGCATTACTATTACACAACAGCATATCGATATGGCAAAAGCTTTCGTTGACCATATATTTCCTTATGGGGAGCAACATTCCCAAAATCAGACTTCTACAGCGAAAAGCAAAAATACAAAAATAGAAGAAACCATTTCTGCAACTGCTCCAAACGCGGTTATACGCGTCGGTGTTTTTCCGGATCGTCTTCCTTTCATCGCAAAGCAAAAAGATCATTTTGTGGGATTAGAAACCGATTTGATACAATTAATTGCTAGAAGGGAAAATTTAAACTGCGAGTTTCATTGCATGAATGCAATGGAAATGAAACAAAAACTTCATGATACGGCCATTGATATTGCCATAGGCGCATTGGTCATGGATGCGATTACGGATAAAAATTTTGAATCTAGCAATGGATATTTGCATACCGAATGCGGCGTTATTATGCCAAAAAAATATAAGAGAAATATAACGAAAAAATTGTCTTTCACCGGAAAAAAAATAGGTGTTTTGGAAAATGCTTACCCAATGGCCTGCATGCAATTGGATTGTATTCAGGGTACAGAAATCACTACTTTTAGTTCTATCGTCGAAATGATCAATGCACTGCAGCAAAAGTTATTGGATTTTGCCATAATCGGCAAGGATATGGCGCAGTATTGGATTGCCAAAAACCCAGAGCTCACATACATTTCCTTAAACATATCCCAAGAATATGTTTTCTATGGGATCAAAGATTCCTCCTGTTTGAAGATGATCAATTGTGGTATAGACAAACTGCTTGGAACACAAAAATTCATGGAATTAAAGGATCGTTGGTCCATTGGCAAAAACTAATGCCATAATAAATTCCAGCAAACCACTATCTTTTCACTTTCTACCTTCCTTTTAAAAATCTCCTTTGGCGGAAAGCATTTTTCTAAAACATAACTTAAATCTCTCCACAATAGAAGTTGGGTGCAGGGCTTGGATTTGAACCAAGGACCTTCAGGTTATGAGCCTGACGAGCTACCAAGCTGCTCCACCCTGCAATTGAGATGTTCTAACTCTCTATTAAATACCATTAAAGTCAACCATATTTTTTTATTTTTTTCCTAAAATCAAATCTTTCATCTTTTTGGCCTTTAAATACTTGGTAACTTTTTCCGCAATGATTATTTTCTTCTCCAAATTATGATCGACACAAATTACATAGTCACAACCAGCCTGCAATGCACTAATGACACGTTCCCATGGTTCTCCCTCTAATGCTTCCATCATAATACAATCGGATACAATCTTTCCTTGAAAGCCACATTCTTCCCGAATCATTGAAATAATTTTCGAGGATTGTGTGGCACAGAATTCGTCATCAACCTTCCGATACATGACATGTGCAGTCATGATCCAAAAAAAATCTTCACTGATACCATCACCGTGTAACCTATTGACTGTATCTTTGAAAATTTTTAAATCACTTTCTCTAAGATCAGACAATGATTTCTCTACTATCGGAAGTCCTTTGTGACTATCACCTACTGCGCTACCATGGCCTGGGCAGTGTTTCAATACGGATATCATACCGTCGGTTGCAGCCTGCTTCACCCAATTTACTGCAAAGGAACACACCATATTCGGATCAGTCCCAAAACTGCGGTCCCCAATAAAGGAAGGAATGCCATCAAATAGTAAATCACAAATCGGAGCACAGTTAACATTGATGCCGAATTTCAATAAATCGCCATCTATGGAATGCACATTTTGGCGAAGTGCTTCACATTTTTCTTCCATACTTTCCTTCCCTACCGCAAATGTTCCCGCCGCAGGAGCTCTATAACAATTTGCGCCTTGAAGGTGTTGCACGCGCCCACCTTCCTGATCAATCAAAATATAGGGAGAATAGCGACGAATCTCACTGCAAAGCCGAATTAATTTTTCTCCATTAACATTTTTTTGTTCATCGCACTCGAAATTCCATTTGGATAAAATTACTCCAACGGGATGATATTTTTCCATGAATGCTACCTCATCAACGGTCAATTCTTGTCCTGAAACAGCAAAAATAACGGGCAAACGCTCCGGTTCTGAAAGTATGAATGTATGCAAAATAGCAACAATGTAAAAAATTATAGGCAGCAGAACACTTCTAATACACATTTCACGGAAAGGACTCAACTTATAGCGAAAAAAGTCAAGCAAAAACAAAGTGACATTTTAAAATAATAAAATCTTGGTGCCCAGAGAGGGGGTCGAACCCTCACTCCCTCGCGGGAATCGGATTTTGAGTCCGACGCGTCTGCCGATTCCGCCATCTGGGCAAATAACGTTTATAAGATTAACGCAAATATACAGATGTCAATGAATTATTTATGCTTCTATGACTTTTTATACTACCCTTGAAATACCTTTTTTTCCACATAAATCAACCTCAATCGAAAATTTCATTGATTTCTTGATCATAATTTTTGAAAAAATCATGTTTATAAAAGAAAAAGATTAAATGTTGCTTGAAATTTTTCTTTTCTTAGAAAACTTACTCTCCTGTGCGATATTTAAATTGTATTATTTTAGTGATTTCCTTCCTCTTTTCAGGTTGTTCTAGCATGAATACAACTGAACATTCCGAAGCTAAAAAACTTTCCACTAGTTCGGAAACTCCACAAACAAAGATTCGTCCCTACGCCTATAGTGGCATACTGAAACTCTATGATGCTCCCTTTTGGCGGTGGCCGTTTTCCTATCCTGATTATGACTATTGTATTTTCGATGAAAATGGAACCATGGCAGCATTTTTAAACACTTCTGATCTTGCGATAGGAACTTCTTTGGCGAATTTTATCGACAAAAGGGTTACCGTTAGCGGTCAAATTGCTCCTCATAAACATCACGGCGCCATCGTCATCAATGCAAGGTATATCACCGATGTGGCGAGCCTTTAATACCATGAATTTTTCTTTTTCCCATGTTGCCATCGAATCGATCGCCCATATCTTGCCGCCAATTGTGGTCACATCGGATGAAATTGAGCAACGGTTGGGCGCACTCTATGAACGACTTCACCTACCATTTGGCCGCCTCGAATTGATGACGGGCATTCGAGAGCGGCGTATGTGGCATGGGGCTACTCCTTCCTCCCAGGCCAGTACGAAAGCCGCTCGAAATGTTTTGGAACGAACTTCGATTCCTTCAAATGCTATCGATTTACTCATTCACACCTCCGTTTGCCGTGACCGGCTGGAACCCGCAACGGCGGCCTACGTCCATCATAATTTACAACTTTCAAACCATACACTGTTTTTCGATTTATCGAATGCTTGCCTAGGGTTTTTGAATGCAATGACCATGGTAGCATCGATGATTGAGGCAAGACAAATTCGCTCAGCTCTGATCGTTTCAGGAGAAAATGGTAAACCGCTGCTCGATCATACCCTCGCGCTGCTCCAAAATAATACCACTATTACCCGAAAAACAATAAAGTCCTATTTCGCTAATCTCACAATCGGATCCGGGGCGGTGGCAGCATTGCTTTGCCACGAGTCTTTGATTGAAAATCAAATGAAAATATTGAAAATAAAGGCCGTTTCGGCGCTTTCTGACTCGAGCGGCTGTACCCTATGCCAAGGCGATATGACCACCGATAATGGTTTGACAATGCAAACGGATTCGGAAGCACTACTGAAATGCGGTATCCAACTTGCACAAAATAATTGGCAGCAATTTCTAAACTACACTCAGCTCTCCAATAAGAATATTGCCCATACGATTTGCCATCAGGTCGGTCAACGCCATCGATCATTGCTGTATCAAGCTCTAGAACTCGATCTGGAAAAAGATTTTTCAACGTTTCCATTTCTCGGCAATACGGGATCTGTCGCACTGCCTCTAACCCTATCACTCGCCACCGAAAAAAATATTATCCATGGCCAAACTGCCCTACTCGGTATCGGTAGTGGTATAAGTTCGCTTATGATGCTTTTAGAAATTATCTCAAAAATATAAATTTTGTCACTTTATAATATGCAATTGATATTACCCGTAAAAACATATAACGAAAGCACAGTATGTGGATTTATTTTTTAGGCATTGGTGGAATGGCAATGGGAAATTTGGCAATTTTACTACAATCGCTTGGCTATGAAATTTGTGGTAGTGACCAAAAAATTTACCCCCCAATGTCGGATCTCCTCGAAAAAAATAAAATCAACATTTACAACGGCTATTCCGCTCAACGCCTCGAAAAACTTAACCCCGATCTCGTGGTCATTGGTAATACCATCTCACGGGGGAATGAAGAGGTCGAATGGTTACTTGATTGTAAAAAAATCCCCTATTGCTCTCTTCCCGAATTAATTCGCCAAAAAATAATCGGTAATCGGGATGTGATTGCTATCACCGGAACCCATGGCAAAACAACTACAACCACACTCCTTGCTTATTTGTTTTCGTTTAATCACTGCGATCCGGGCTATTTCATCGGTGGTGTTCCCATTAATTTTCCATCCGGAGCTTGCTACGGCAAAAATAATTCTCCATTAATCATCGAAGGTGACGAGTACGATTCCGCATTTTTCGATAAACGCAGCAAATTTATTCACTATTCACCAAAAATCTTAGTTATGAATAATATCGAATTCGATCACCTCGATATTTTTCACGATCTACGCGATATTCAACGAACATTTTCACATCTCATTAAACTCATTCCTTCAAATGGCTGTATTATAGCCAATGGCGATTCTATGACCATCCGCGAATTGCTGCCCGTTTCGTGGACAAAAACTATCTTTGTCGGTAAAAATAATGACAATGATTTCATCATCGGTGATGAAAATTTGACACCCCAGGGCTCAACGTTTACCCTCTCCGATAGAAAAAATACGGCCACGATGATTCAAAGTCCGCTTTTTGGTACCCATAATGTGCGCAACGTGGCAATGGCCATCGTCGCAACATGGCAATATATGAAACGAGGATTAAACATCGATTTGAGCCATTTCAAAGGTATCAAAAAACGCCAGGAAGTTATTTTTAATGATCGAAATACGACAATTGTCGAAGATTTTGCCCATCATCCGACGGCAATTGCAGAAACGATCCACGCCACTAAACAGGCGTTCCCAACCCATCGACTCATTACTGTCTTCGAACCACGCAGCCATACGGCGTGCTCCAACTATTTTCAGGAAGATTTTATCGAATCTTTTATGGGAAGCGACGAAATTTATATTGCTGAAGTTTATAGAAATAAAACACAACGACTCGATACCTGTAAACTAGCACGGGATATCCACTATTGCCCTGCGCAAACGGCTAATATTGATACCATTAAAGCGACTTTTCTCAAAAAAATTAACCAAGAGAAACAAGTTTTTCTTTTCCTCTCCAATGGCAATTTTGCAAACATCGCACAATATTTAAAGGATAGTTTAGAATTGCCTCATTAAAAAATCAGAATAACATATAATCCATATGAATAAGCGTATTCAGGATTTCATCGCCCATGATAAGGATAAGCTGATTGAGCATCGATGCCAAACAATTTTCAAAGAGGCATTACACCTTCCAGGGGTAGATTTTATCGATCGAGTTTTTGTTCATACGGATCGTTCCCAACGCGTTCTCAATAATTTTGCATGGATTGCACATAAAGGACGACTCGCAGGAACGGGATATACGTCAATTTTACCTGTGGATCAAGGCATAGAACATTCGGCAGCGGCAAGCTTTGCACCGAATCCAATCTATTTTGATCCAGAAAATATTATTAAACTCGCCATCGAAGGTGGTTGCAATGCGGTAGCGTCGACGCTCGGTGTTCTAGGGAGTTTAAGCCGAAAATATGCCCATAAAATTCCCTTTGTCGTTAAACTAAACCATAATGAGCTACTAACCTATCCCAATAAATTTGATCAAATTTATTTCGCCCAGGTAAAGCAGGCCTATGAAATGGGAGCAGCGGCCATTGGCGCAACGATTTATTTTGGTTCAGAGGAATCTACTCGTCAAATTCAAGAAACAAGTACGGCGTTTCAGCTAGCCCATGAACTAGGATTAGTAACCATTCTGTGGTGTTACCTGCGCAATCCGAGCTTCAAAGCAGATCAGGATTATCACACAGCAGCCGATCTAACGGGTCAGGCCAACCACATCGGCGTAACCATTGAAGCAGATATTATTAAACAAAAACTACCAACAAATAACGGTGGCTTTAAAGCCGTTAATTTCAGTAAAACTCATGAAAAAGTTTACAGCGAATTGACTACAAACCATCCTATCGATCTGACACGCTATCAAGTTGCGAATTGTTACATGGGACGTATGGGTTTAATTAATTCCGGAGGAGCCTCCGGCCAAGATGATTTTAACAAAGCAATTCAAACGGCAATTATTAATAAACGCGCTGGAGGGTCCGGTCTAATTTGCGGCCGAAAGGCATTTCAACGTTCCATGAAAGACGGTATCGAGCTACTTAATACAATTCAAGACGTTTATCTGGAACCATCGATTACCATTGCATAATTTACCAGAGGGCTCTGCCCTCTGGACTCCCGCAAGGAGTCCGGACTCCTTGACCTCGACACGCGGCCAAACCCTGCGAAAACTTCGCATGGTTTGGCCGCATGGGTCTTTTTTTCATTAAAATTGTTTTTAATTAAAAACGAAACATAACCCTAAAGGCTATACCCCTATTTAACACTGCCTCAAAAATGCAACTACCATCCCTTCCAAAGGCCCTCGGTCTTTCAACCGAGGGCTGGATGGGATATGGATGGGAAATTCTTTAAAATATAAATTTGGACATCATACTCTTGTGACGTATTGCTTTATTATAATGAATGATGCCAACTTTTGCTGCTTTATCCAAATATGAAACATATTCAATCGCCGCCTCGCGAATACCATTCCCCCTATTATCCTCTTTAATAAGCGACATTACTTTCTTAAACTGCGTTCGTAGACGACTGATAACCATTCGGTTTCTCTTCGCACGTTTCTCCGTTTGCTTAATACTTTTTATTGCTGCTTTACTATTAGCCATCCTATTTCTCCTTAATTAAAAATTACGAGAAAAGAAATAACAGCATTGATTGCCCTTGTCAAGTACTTTTTGGCAAAAAAATCCAATTAATCCAAAAATATTTTATTTTTTTGAGATTTAATAAATGGCCGTCGGTATAGAAATCTTGGAAATGCCTTGAAAATACGGCTTAGCATTGATTTGGTTGAGGAGAGTTTGAATTGATTTTTGTAATTGCCTGGCACTAAGCTTAGCATAGTTTTCGGGTAAAATTATGCCACATGTTACTGAAATGCGAGAAAATGGCTTGGGTAAATAAAATCGATCCCAGGAATTAAAACGCCATGCATTGTGCATCCGGATACCGGCGATAAGAATAGGTACATGCGTCTCTTTCGCGAGCGTGATAATCCCAGGTTTAACAAAATAACGTGGTCCACGAGGGCCATCGGGCGTAATCGTAACCGTATGACCTTTTTTAACAGCATCAATCATTTCAATGAGGGCGTTGCGCCCACCGCGTTGCGTCGATCCACGGATTGCATGAATTCCCATATTGCGATAAACTTCCGATAGCCATGCACCGTCTCGACTCGGACTAATTAGACCGTACATTTTTATCCCCTGGAAATATTTTTGAAAAAGATGGGAGGCAATAAAAAGACGATTATGCCACAGCACACACACCTTCGGCCTTTGGCGATAGGTTTTAAACAGTTGTAAACTTTTTTCATCGATTTCAATGCGCAGTGTTTGAGACCACATTTTCAGCAAAATAGTGAGTAATTTTACCAGCAATTTTTTTGCAGGTGACAGACTGCTAATGTGGACATCCATGAAAATAAATAAAATCTTTAAGAGCATAAATTCAAACAAATAAAGCGAGTGGAGCGCATATAATCGGAATGCTGTGGAAGCTTTAAAATGCGTATTTTTCTCACAATTTTTCCAAAAAAAATGCAAAGTTTTAAAGAAAAAAGCATTTAACGGTTTTTCTCAAAAGTCTAGAGATAGAAATTACTTTGTTGGGCACAGTGTTGCGATGGAGAAAGCATCATTATTAAAATTTTTATTGTTTTTTTGCGAAAAAAATATATCTTTGATTCCATAATGGAAAACTGTTTGGATACTTTTAGATCGTATATTAAAATATTGGGCGAAAAATTAAAAATTGAAAACTTGGACCTCGATGAAAATAATGATTGTTATCTTTCCTTTGATGGAAAATTTTTTGTCAAATGCTCCATCGATGAGAAAAAAGAACAGTTTAATTTTTTTGCCTATATCGGTTCGTTACCCGAAGACAAAAGCTGTTTTTATCGCGGAATTCTTGAGAGTTGTCACTTCTGGGGCGATACAGCCGGCGCAAATATTTCGTTGGATCCGACAGACGGCACGCTTATATTAACCCAATATTTTGATATGAATATGGTCAATGGTGATATTTTTTATAGTACTTTAGAAAAATTTGTCAATGCAATGGAACACTGGGACACCAAACGCCTTGAAGAGTGGATGGCAATAACTGATGATGAAGCCGAACCCAATAATATTATGTCCTGGTCAAATAATCCTGGAACGCCGGGAACGATAATGCTTGGCGCTTAAAAGAACTTAGAAAATGTCCATCGTTAATACAAATGGTTTAGCCCGTTGCCATGTTTTACAGTCGGAACGCCTGACACTGCAGGTGATACAGGAAAAAGATTTAAGTACAATTGTTGATCTGTTGTCCGATTATGAAACGGTTTGGATGCTGACCTATGCTCCTTGGCCCTATACGATTCAAGAGGCTATGTGTTGGGTCAATCTCGTCAATAACATGTGCATAATGGGCAAAGGTTGTTTCTGGGGAATACACGATAAAGAAGATGCATTTATTGGGACGGTAGGTTTATCAATTTTTCCAGAACATGAAAAGGCAGAGCTGCACTATTGGCTTGGAAAGGCGTATTGGGGACAGGGATATGGAACAGAAATTACCCATCGCATTATGAACTATGCCTTTCAAAGTCTAAAATTAAATCGCCTTGAAGTGAATCATATGACATGCAACATCCGTTCACAGCGCATCATTGAAAAATGTGGATTTAAGTTCGAGGGAATGTTGCGTTCCTATGTGAAACGTTTTGGCCAGTTTGAAGATGTAAAATTTTATAGTAAATTGAGGAAAGAACATAAAATATAGCGTGAACAATGAGCGGGAAAACATAAAATCATGGACTATGATCGATTTGCTCGCAGCAGGTAATTGAAAAATATGGACATTCCGATTCAAAAGCATCAGATTCACGGTGAAAGCAGTATATATTTTATTGGATTGCAAAAGATACGAAAAGTATTGACTTTTTGCGAATAGGATAATTACAAAGAAATAAAATGAATAAAAAATCGATATATCGTTGTTGGGTTGGAATAACCATTTTTTTGATCGCTTTAATTTCCTTCACAATTGGAAAGTGGGCAGGATGTGGCAAACGCCGCGATGACCCGTCTCATTACGTAGCGCAAAATGATAGTTCTTCTGCCATAGGAAAAGATTCTGGGCCTAAAAAGTATATCCCTAATTCCGGTCCTGAAGTTTTACGTGCGCTGGAAGAAAGGGCAAAACATCCTACCAAAGAGGACGATCACAATTTTTATGGCCTTACGCTTGCTCCCGCTTTAGGGACCGAACGCCTTGTTTTACGAGGTATGAATTCGCAGGATTTGAATGATTTGGCGAAAATCTTTTCGGATTATGAAACAATTTATATGCTTGCTTTCATGCCATGGCCATTTGATCGAGATCACGTGAAAATATATATGATGAACTTGGGCTATGCCATGGAAAATGGACATTCTTTGTACTGGGCGATTACATTACCGAAAGAGGATCGGCTAATCGGCGTCATTGGATTGACATTGGACCATGTGCAAAATCGGGCTGAGATGCATTATTGGTTGGATAAGGAACACTGGGGTAAAGGGTACATGACGGAGGCAGCAAAACGTATTATACATTACGTTTTCTGTGATCTGGAGCTTAATCGTTTGGATATCAATCATCTAAATGAAAACACAGGATCGCAGCGTGTTATCGAAAAATGTGGATTCACGTTTGAATGCCAAAAGGATGAGTTCTGTAAAAAAGAAAAGGAGTACAAGCCCATGAAATTTTATCGCATTTTGCGCCGGGAATATTTGAATGTGCAGTAAAGTTTTCCATTCCTGTAGATTTTTGATATTTTGTATGTAAAATATTGGAAGAAATGATGGCGATATGGGCGAAAATAGATTAGCTATTCGATGTTTAATATATTTTTGTCCTATTTTTCTTGGTAAATTACGGAACAAGACAGTCATTGGAGAGCGCTGGACGTTCTTTTTATCACATTTTATCACACTAGAATGTGTACGCGAAGCAAGCGAAAAACGGTAAAAAAATTATAGATTTCGATGAGGGAAATGACATCCGATACTACGGTAATCTCAAGGGTCGTAGTATGGCTATGTTATGGATACTGTCTTTATTTTTCGATTGAAGGATGACGGGTATTGAAAAAGATGGTAGGTTTGACGCAGCAAGTCACGGATCGATGTTTAGAATCTGATGCGTAGCTGGATGCATTAGAACCTAAACTTCGGCTAGTTTTTTGACCGAGCCAAAGATTTAAAGCATTTTATTCTCAATGGCAATGGGCTAAAATGGATATAAATTAATTGAGCATACGTTTTCTCTAATAATGTTTTTGCTTACAATTCATTTATAATTTGCTGCGTATAACTTTCGATAACCTTGGCACATTTATCGAGGGCGATATGTTCTTCTTCATCCAAATTGGGATATAAAACTTTTACGATTCCCGAACGATTAACAATTGTTGGCATTGCCAGGCAAATGTTGTTAGTACTTTCAATGGTATCATGATGGGATGAAACGGGTAAAATGGCATTGGAATCCATAGCAATTGAATGGCAAATTTTTGTTAAAGCACCGGCGATACCATAGAATGTTGCGCGCTTACCTTCGATAATTTTGTAGGCTGCATTGCGCACGTTGTCATCGATTTTGCTTTTTACATCTTCTGTAAAATTTTTACCACAAATCGCAGCAAATTCATGGATATTCATGATACCAACATTGGCTTCAGACCAGACAAGCACTTCATTATCGCCGTGTTCTCCGAGGACGTAGGCACTAATATTTTCCGTTGAAATACCTAAAAATTTCGAAAGTTCGACGCAAAAGCGAGAACTATCGAGCAGAGTACCGCTGCAAATAACCCGTGATTTTGGTAATCCGGACAGTTTTAGCATAATTTCGGTCATAATATCTGCTGGATTTGAGGCGACGAGAAGAATAGCATTGGGTGCATATTTTATTACTTGCGGAACAATTTCTTTAAAAATTTGTGCATTAATTTTTAGGAGATCAAGCCGTGTTTGACCTGGTTTTTGGTTAGCACCGGCTGTAAGAATAACGATATCTGAACCGACGAGATCGTTATAGTCACCCGAATGAATGCGGTTACAATGGGCACACGGGGTTGCGTGGCTAATATCAATTGCTTCCGCTTCCGCACGTATTGTATCCTTATCGATCAAAAGAACTTCATGGGCAACCCCACTCATTACCAATTGAAACGCTGTTGCGCTTCCAACAAACCCCGAACCCACGATACCGATCTTCATACATTGTTAAGTATTACAAAATCTTTGATAATGGCAAGTGAAATAAAAATCAATACTGCAGAAAATCACATTAAAAATTAATTTTTATAATCATGTAACTGTTGCCGCAATGATTCATGCCTCACGGCGTCTGGGCTTTTTTGATTTTTAATTATACTCATGCACACATATTTTATTATATAAAGCGAGGAATGTATTAAGCCAAAAACGAAAAATTTTTAAATTAATTTGATTGAACCAGTTCTTCATCGAAATAGTTGAAGTCCATGCCGGCATTGACGACGATTCCCTGACCATTGATTCCACTGGACAGGTCGCTGAGAAGAAATAAAGCGGTATTGGCAACTTCCCGTGTTGTGATGGCGCGTTTGCGAAGGGTCATTTTTTCGGCATATAGGTAATTATCGACGTACCCTGGAATACCCGCAGAGGCGCTTGTTTTTAGCGGTCCTGCTTTTATACAATTGAAACGCACTTCGCTATCTTTGCTGAATGATTTAGCTAAAAATCGCACAACACTTTCAAGTGCGGCTTTGATCGGCGACATATATCCATAGGTTGGGGCCGCAACCTGTGAAGAAATACCGATGGTAACAACGGATGCATTTTGCATCAATAGATGTTTGAATGCATTTGCAATTTCTACCAGTGAAAAGCAGGAGATTGTTGTTGCCTGTAAAAAGTCGGTGCGCTTTGTTTCGTGGAAGGGCTTGAACCCTTCCGAATAATTTCCGAAGGCAATGGAATGGACAAGGCCATTAATTTGGGAATGTTTTTGTTGAATTGATTCCGCAAGTTGTTGAATTTCTGCTAAATTTTCGACGTCGCAAATATGTACTTCGCGATCATTTAATAATTCTTTTATTGATTCCAAACGTTTTGCAGAACGCACGCTATAGATCACATGGGCGTTTGATTGTTCAAGCAACTGAGCAATGGTCCAAGCGATGCTTTTTTTATTGGCAACGCCCATGACTAAAAATACTTTTTGCTTAAAATCAAGTAAGCCCATGCGGTCCATAGAACAATTTCTCAAAAAAATGAAAGCAAATTTCACTCAACAACTGATATTGTCTAAAATGGCTAGGCTTCGGCTTCGGATCTTTTTTTTGCTCTGTAGGCCTCGTTTTTTTCCCTATTGAACGCGGCTAACTCCGCTCGCCAATGACCAATAACACTTACCCTGTTGCCCTCTGAGTAAGGCCTCTGTAAAAATGTTTTCACACAAAAACTAGGGTTTTCTTGCATAACTTTTATCTTTCTACTAATTTTTTCCATCTCTATATTACGTTTTTCTATCAGTCTACTAAGTTCTGCAATTTGTTTTAGAGACGACACTACTTCGTGATCCACCTGATCTATCTGAATCCTCAGCCCTTTAAGATCATATTCGCAAGCTTTAATCTCACTTTTGCAAGCTTTAATCTCACTTTTGTAAGCTTCAATCTCACTTTTAAGCTCATTAACTTTTAGGCCTCTTCTGTTTTCTTCTATCCTTGTATTACACCTTTCTATCAGTCTATTAAGTTCTACAATTTGTTCTAGAAGCCACTGTCTATGAAGTTCTGCAAATTGTTCTAGATACGACACTGGTTGAACCCTCGGGGCCCTCAGCATATTAGCCTTATTTTTGTAACCTTCAATCTCACTTTTGCAAATATTAATCTCATTTTCAAGCTGGCCTCTTCTTTCCTCCATTTCCTCTCCAATGCAACGCAAGCAATCACCTCCAGGGGCAACCTCATTCAATTGTTTCATACGGATTTTGCATGCTCGTATATCTCTGCCTTTTGGGCCTAGCCCCTGCTCCTCTTGCCCCCAATTAGCAACGTACCGGCCTTCTACGCCTATTCTTGGGCGACCGTTCTTGAACGGCTTCGTCAATAGCTCTATATCTTCCCTTTCCTCCCACGGCTTACCATATAATTCACCTTGTCCATTTTGTTCACTTCTGCGCTCGTTTTGTATCCGTTCTTTTTCAATACGATCAATAACTGCATCGAGGTTCTTTTGGGCTTCAGAATTCGATAGATTGTCCTTCAAAGCCTCGATGCAAAGAGCAAGGTCTTCTGCGATACCTTGGTCTCCTTCTAAAACAGCTTTTGTACCATTGACATGAGCCTCAGTCACTTGAAGGGTTCGGCGGCCACCCAACTGATTATATGCCTTCCGAGCTATAGCCATAGGGCTTTCATAAGGGTCGTTCATTACTGCAGTAACTATCACTTTGACCTCATCTGAGGTCCATGGCCCGCGGTGATAACCAGGCAACGCGCAACCAAAACTCGTTCCAGAAAATGCGAGAAAGAAGATTATTCCTAAACTTATTTTATTAATGTTTATATTATTATTGTTGCTCATAACGTGTTATTTTTCCCTCAAAAAAGAAAACATGTCAAGTGTATAATTGAAAAAGTTTTCGATTTTTTATTCCTGTGAACGGGCGATACCCGTAGTGCCGGACGACCGGTGATCCTAAAAGCCCCGCCCGCGGCGAAGCCGCAGGGCGGGGCTTTAATATTTTTAATTAAAAACAATTTTAATTAAAAAATCGTGCTAAAAAAATTTAACTTTTATCCCATAAAAGTTTTTTGCCATTATTTTCTTGATTCTTTCTCCATTTTTTCTAGCTTGAACGATACTCAAGGAATTGATGATGAATAATTGGAAAGATTTATTTGTTCTATCCGCATTTTTAGGCGGGTTTTCGTTACACGTATTGGCTGCACCAGCGGCACATACATCTTCTGCACTTCCAGCAAAAGATGCTCTGCCGGCTTCATCGCCCACTGCCGGAGCACCGACTTCAGTAGGCCCCCAAAGCGCCACTGCCCAAAATGCTCAAAAAACGAAGTATTTAAAAGGGCTTGGTCATATATTAGTTGCCAATGGCGGACTCATTAGTTTCGGTTTTGATGCTGAGGAGCGCAGGGTCATCGTTGAAGGTGTATCAGCAGCACTAAATGGTGAAGAAAATCCCATAAATCCAGAGGATATAGGAGGCCTCCAGGAACTTCTCCAACAAAAAGAAACAGATCTATCCAATAAAAATAAAGAGGAAGGTAAGAAATTCATAAGCGCAAGACAGGCTGAAGGAGGTTGGCGACGATTAGATTCAGGATGCATCATAAAAATTGAAAAATCAGGTGATAGTGAACGTGCCACCGATGATTCTGTAGTTACGATAACTTACGAAGGAAAGTTGACCGATGGAAAGACTTTCGATAAAGCAAGCACTCCAATTACTGTCACCTCAAACGCGCTCATTGTGGGTCTACGTGAAGCAATGCAACAAATCGGCGTAGGCGGTAAAATGCGTGTGATTATTCCTCCCGAAAGTGGCTATGGTGATACACCTTCTGGTCCCATTCCCGGAGGATCGACTTTAGATTTTACGGTGGAAGTCCATGAAATTAAACATCCAACGCTGGGGAAAAAAGAGCCAAACAGCAAAGAAGCATCTAAAGAAAAACCAAACGGTCAGGAAACATCTAAGGGTAAAGAAGAATCTAAGCCAAGTGTCAAAACGACCACTGCCAAATAATAAAAAATTTTTGTATTATATACATCGCATTATTGAGGGCCTGTTCGATGAACAGGCCCCTTTTTAGTTTTTGATGGATGGGTTTTTTGTTTTCGGGAAATTCTTCCCAGAAAATGATTATTGCATTGTATTATGATGCCTTAAATTCTCAGGATTTGTATCACCTAACCGCCGTGCCCTGAAAATAACATTCGATGATCGATGGGTTTGCGTTTCTGTCTCATGAAATTCATGTTCAGTGGGTATAGACATTTCTTTTACTTCTGAATGCAATACCGGACTCCGCTCAGTGGCTACTATTGCTCCATTTTCTAGAGCCAATCCTAAATTGCGAGAAGGTAAAAATTTATCAAATAATTTTGTATTAAATCTATTGGCTCCTGACCCGAAATGCAAATAGGCAATTAGCGTACTACCTCCCAATTTAATCATTTCTTGACCATCAGAATCAATGCCCTTGGATTTCAGTAATGCTTTAAAATCTGGATTAAAATCAAAATCGGATTTAACACCGGAACGCCCAAAGATGGAACAGCAACAGCATAAACTACGTTTTAAACACTCCCAACATCCTCCGGAATTTTCTCTACCGCGTCCAGCATCTAACAAATCGAGTACCGTATCCACCAAAGCAATGACGTTAAACCGTCCACTCGATGAATATATAACCGTATTACCATAGATATTGTCGACAATTCGATCAAGCATGGCGCAAGTTTTTTCATTGAGTTGGATTTCATGTGGAAATAAATCACCGCGACAAATTCTTTGAATTTCATCCCAATCACAATCCCACGAAATCTGGTCTGCAGTAAAATAGGAATCCCCATCAATACTATTCCTTTTTCGATATTGATTGAGCGCGAGGTTGAATAAATTCACAACGTTTTCCTGATTAATTTGTTCATAGGTAAATGATTTATGCGACAGTAAATGCCCGATTTCATCCCAACAAACGATCAATTCTTGATTTTCGTTCAAAATCCAATGCTGATCATCGCCTATGTCAAAGCCATTGGTATCCATGCACGCTTTGATAAAACTAAGCAAAAGCATGCGATTATTATAAGCAATTTCTGAACAAATACCGCGATGTAACACATCCCTTGCCGAATCACATGCCAAATGACCCAATGTTTTATAGCCATGCAGGCAAGCCATCGTAACGACATCGCGAAAAGCAAAATGATTAATTATATTATCGTAACCTACCAACGCATTGTAAGAATCAACCGTTTCCTGATCTGCGGCAACCCGCGGAGCCGATAAAAAGTATCCAAAAAATCGCGGTGTTTCCGTATTATTGATAAATCCGGGAATCATTCTTCCAAATTGATTAATAATGAGCGGCAAAGCAACTTGAGCTAATCCACCTCCCTGACTGTGGCCTGTCACAACGAAACGAATATTGCTGCGTCTCTCTTCGGGAATTTGCTCTATGGCACACCGAATACTTTCAAAAAGTGGATAAATAAAATCTAAATCCTCCCTCGATTGTAAAGGATTAACGATTTCTCGCTCGTCAACTATTTGTTCAAACGCCTCCCGTGGTAAATTACAAGAATTTATTTTCGTCAAATAGCCACTGTGCATCTTTCCAACAAATCCGTACAATTCCGGGTCGACTTCCAACGGTCCCGCATCATAATTTGTCGCCCAACTGGCACTAAGTAACCCAGATCCTGGCTGAAAATCTTCCCCTTGACTCCCCCGCAATGTCACGCAAATAACGGGATATGGATCATTTTCCAGTACTGCAACGTATCCCGGAAAATCAATTTCTGGAGAAAATTTTCCCAGTGTAATCGCTTCAAAGGCAACATTTAATATATTTCCAATACGAGAATTAAGGTTGCCATGGATACCGGTAAAATTTCGATCACAAATCCACTGGTGACCGGTTTCTGAAACATAAAATGCCGAATCTCCAAACAACATGCGATGCTCATTACGGAATATGCCATCGCTTTCCCGTTTTGTAAGCATATAGCTGCGCTTGATCAGGTATAATAAATCGGGCTGAATCGCTTCGAACCACGGTGCAACATGGAATTCATGCTCATCTTTGAGTACCAGGGGCATATTTTCCTTACATTGAAATAACGACGTAGCATAGAATGGATCTATTTTGAATACCAGGGGGGTACTGTCCGGCATTGATCCTCTTAACCCTATGAACCCTCCCATCATCATTGTTATGTTTATTAATTTTTTCATATTTAATTTCCCTATCGGATGACATAAGCATAGCGCGTGAATTTATTTTTACAACATATTTGTGATAAAAAAATAAAAATAAGATAAAAATCGTGATTTATAAACAAAAAGCGAAAGGAATAAATGCATAAAAACCGATAAGCACTATGAAAATATTTCTAGAACTTATCGGTTTGGTATAACTTTATGAATAAGAAAATACTTTTAACGATACTCTTTAGTTTTTGAAAAATTCAAAAAAAACAAGAAAAAAACTATAATTTCGTAGTGATGCAGGAACGATGAACTTCTAAAGTGGTATGTTCGCTGACTTTTACTGCAAAGCGATCGGGTTTCACATCACAAATTTCGCCAAAAATCCCTGCCATGGTTAGCACCTTATCGCCCTTCGCCAGGGCATTAATCATTTCTTCATGTTTTTTCTGCTTCTTTTTCTGTGGAGCAATAAGAATAAACCACATACCCAGGAACAGAAAAAGCATAATAAGCATCTCCATCCCTGGCATGCGTCCCGACGCATGTTCTGTTGCTATCACCCAAATCATGATCTCTATGAAAATACTTGCACAAAAACCGCAAGTTTTCTTTTCTAAATATTTCCAGTTTTTGCCTCAACGTATCATAAAATTTAGTGAATAATCAGAAGAAATGAGCTTCAATAGCCTGGCACAGTGCATGGTAAACCGGTAAATGTAATTCCTGAATTTTAAAGGTTTCATCTTCGGGAACACAAATACATGCCGTACATAAAGCGCGCATCATACCACCGCTACGCCCAGTTAAGCCAACCACTTTCAAATTTTTCGCCAAAGCAATCCGAATTGCATGGATGATATTCTTCGAGTTTCCAGAAGTCGATAGAGCCAATAGTACATCATTTTCGTTCCCTAAAGCTAAAACAAGCTGCGCAAAGCTATATTCCGCGCTGCGATCATTCGCATAGGCCGTATGAAAGGAAACCAAATCGGGTAGCGGAATCGTCGGCAACGCTCCCTCCAGATTTAAAGCCATTTCCGGATCAATCTTTGCGGCAATATCCCGCGGAATGGATCGTTTTCTATGAAAACTTTTCAATAATTCCCCAGAAATGTGTCCCGCATCTGCTGCGCTGCCACCATTACCCGCAATCAATAATTTTCCACCCATTTTAAAAGAAGTTATTAAAATATCGCATGCGTGCACGATGGCATCGCAGCAGATATTCAACGGCGGATACCGTTCCAATAGGAGTCTAAAAGCATTCATGCGTTTTAAAAATTGTAAAATTTTCAATGCACGCGAGAAAATAGTACTGTAATCTTGAAAAATATTATCGGATACTTAAATGAACTAAGTTTTTATGTTTCACATTAACAAGGCGTATGAACAAATAATTCATAACCTAATGGAATTGATATATGTGCTAGGACGAATGGTTTTGGCATTTTCTGTATCATTTTTAGTGGCAGTTCTTCTCGCCCCAATGGTTATAAAATATTTTAAAAAATTTAAATTGGAACAAATCTTTCGCAATCAAAAGGAAGTTCGCAATCTCGCCACGTTGCATAGTCCAAAGGTACATACACCGACCATGGGCGGCATTATAATTATTGCGGCAACGCTTGTAGGAACTGCGGTTGCTGTGCGTTGGAATACGCAAGTTGCGATTACGCTTTGCAACTATCTTCTCTGTATTGCCATAGGTTTCATCGATGATTTTGCCAAAATTCGCACTAAAAACATCAAAGGAATGCCTGGACGCATCAAATTACTCATTCAACTTATTGCATCCGTAGGAATTATTGTAGCACTACGTCATTTCCCAGATTTTTGGGAACGATACACCACCATGCCCATTCCATTTACCCATAAATACCTCACCATTTCTTCGCCGATTTTACTTGCAATTTTTCTTTTTTTCGTACTTGCCGGCACCAGCAATTCCGTCAATTTAACGGATGGGCTCGACGGTCTCGCAGCGGGTTGTACCATTCCTGTTTTGCTTTTTTTAGCCGTAGTTTCTATTGCCACTGGAAATGCACAAATCGCAGCATTCATACCTTGTGTTTCCATTTCCGGCAACAGTGAATTAGCGGTCATCTGTGCAGCAGCCCTAGGTGCTGTGGTTGTATTTTTATGGTATAATGCTTATCCTGCAGCGATTTTTATGGGAGATATAGGATCGCTTTCCCTTGGAGCTCTAATCGGAATCATCGCATTTTTAGCAAATCATCCATTTCATCTCGTCATTGCGGGTGGTATTTTTGTAATTGAAGCATTATCGGATATTTTACAAGTATTTTGCTATAAGTTCTGTAATAAACGACGTGTTTTTAAAATGGCCCCCATTCACCATCATTTTGAACTATCAGGGTACCATGAAACAAAAATTACGGTACGATGTTGGATCGTTAGTACTTTTCTATCATTACTAGGATGCGTAGGATTATACGCATTTTTCCGCTAGTCTCATTTTTTGAACATGTCTTCTAGCAAGAAAGGAATTCAAGAAGAAAATGAAATCAGCCCAAATTAAATACTAGAAAAATACTACGACAAAAACAAATAATTGGAACAAAATATTAATGAATTTCTTAAAAATAAATCCAATCGTTTTTTTATTTTTCTTTTCTAGTTGCAATAATTCCTTTGAATTATTTTCACAATGAATTCCCTATTTGATGATGATTTTCACACAGGCGATGTTTTTGCCGTCAGAAAGGCAAAACTTGCCCAAATGCGCGCTCAGGGTTCCGATCCTTTTCGCCAAAATTGCCCACAAATGCATACTAGTGCCCAAGCCATTAGCAGCTATACCGAAAACTCCGATCAACAATTTTCTATCGCTGGCCGAATTGTCGTTTTCCGCGATATGGGCAAGGCAGCTTTCATTAAACTCCTCGACCGAGACGGAAAAATCCAAGTCTACGTTTCCCAAAATGACCTCGACGAATCGACCTACGCCGAATTTAAAAAATTCGATATCGGTGATATTATCGGCATTTCTGGTCCACTCTTTAAAACTAAAACCGAAGAAATTACCGTCCGCGCAAAAATAATTACTCTAGTTTCTAAATCTCTCCGTCCGCTTCCCGAAAAATGGCACGGTCTCGTCAACGATGATCAAATCTATCGCCAACGCTACCTCGATCTTATCGTCAATGCCGAATCCCGTGACCGCGCTTTCAAACGCACACAAATTATTAAAGAAATTCGTCGATTTCTTTGGAATCGAGAATATACTGAGGTCGAAACGCCCATGCTCCACCATATCGCCGGTGGCGCCGCCGCCAAACCTTTCATAACTCATATGAATGCTCTCAATCATGACTTCTATTTGCGAATTGCCCTTGAGCTCTATCTAAAACGCATGCTCATCGCTGGATTTGATCGCGTATTCGAAATCGGTCGCGTCTTCCGCAATGAAGGCCTTTCCCGTAAACATAATCCCGAATTTACTATGATCGAACTTTACCAGGCCTATACAGACCATTTTGGTATGATGGAACTCGTCAAAAGTTTAATTTTACACCTTGCTATGACCGTCCTCGGTACCACAACAATTACACGCTATGATGGTGTGAAAATCGAATTGGGAGGCGAATGGAACCAGGCCAATTATGGCGATTTGGTTACTCAAGCACTGGACGATCCCCATTGGTTTTCCTATTCTCGAGAAAAAAAATTGCAAGTTTGTCAGCAACGTTCCATCGAAATCGATCCCCACGCCGAAGATTTTGAAATTACTAATGCCATCTATAGCAAACTTGTCGAACCCAATTTAATTAATCCAACTTTTGTTTTGCAATTACCTAAAGAACTTTGCCCACTTGCAAAATTGAACCAGAATAATTCCCAATTACTCGATGTCTTCGAACTCTGTATCAATGGACAAGAAATTGCACCGGCATATTCGGAGCAAAATGATCCTTTCATCCAACGGCAGATGTTCGAAACTCAAATTGGTGAAGATATTCAAAATTTAGACAACGACTTTCTACGGGCACTCGAATACGGTATGCCACCTGCCGGAGGTATGGGTATCGGTATTGATCGTCTCGTCGTTCTATTGACCGGCGCCGAAAGTATTCGGGATGTTATACTCTTTCCTTCCCTAAAGCCAGAACAGGAGTAATTTTTAGGTTGACTTTTGGGGAAATTTATATCGGGAGCAGGTTGGGTTGTTTTTGGTGCACCCGTAAGAGGTAAAACCTCTTAAACCTTCTTCGAAGGTTTGCGGCGAAGCCGCACGGGTGCACCAAAACACCGCAAACACCATCCGCAGCTTATTTTTATCATAGATTTTAATTTACGCCCCAATCATTTTCCCAATCGTGCTAGGGAGTATGGAAAAGCGGGTATATATTAGGACCTATGGTTGTCAGATGAACGAACGGGAATCGGAAAGTCTGTCAGTGATATTGCGCAATGGGGGCTATGAAATGGTGAGCAGCGAACACTCTGCGAACATTATTTTACTGAACACATGCAGTGTAAGGGAACAAGCGGAAGCCAAAGCAATAGGCAAATCGAATTTAATTTCTCGCGGTAAAAACCGAGAAAAACTTGTGGGTATCCTTGGGTGTATGGCTCAAAATCTCGGCGAAATCTTATGTAAAAAATCGCCAAACACACGTCTCATCGTTGGTCCCAACCGCACTGAAAAAATTCCGACCTATCTCGACCAACTGTTACGCGACAAAAACCGCCGTATTATTGACATCGAAATGGGATCGATTGACCGGGACTTTGCTGCGGCACACGATGAAAAAAAAATTAAAGCATCGATGTTTGTGTCAATCATGAGGGGATGCAATATGCATTGTGCATACTGTATTGTTCCCAAGACAAGGGGCCCGGAATGGTACCGTCCCATGGAAGATATTATCCATGAAATACAATGGCTTGCCGAACGCGGCACAAAGGAAGTCACACTTTTGGGGCAAATTGTCAACAATTATGGTATCCAACAAATGCCATTTATGGATAAAAAAAGCCCATTCGTTCAACTTTTAGAAAAAGTGCAGGAAATCGATGGTATTTGTCGCATACGTTTTCTATCGCCACATCCTAAAGGATTCAAATTCGACCTTATCGATGCCTACGGAAAATTGTCTAAACTTTGTCCCCATGTCCATCTACCGTTGCAGAGTGGTTCCGATAGAATTTTAAAAGCCATGAGACGTCCCTACAAAGTGGAGCAATTTTCATCGATCATTACCGCATTGCGGGAAATTATTCCGACAATTTCAATTTCGACG
This sequence comes from Puniceicoccales bacterium, assembly GCA_031255715.1. GTDB lineage: Bacteria > Verrucomicrobiota > Verrucomicrobiia > Opitutales > LL51 > LL51. Next base: position 6,422 of record JAIRRZ010000022.1, on the reverse strand, counting down.
GACATGATAGTTGGATTTCCAGGTGAAACGGAGGATGATTTTCGGGCAACCTGCGAGCTTTTCGACGAAATAAAATTTGACATGGGATTTATATTTAAATACAGCATCCGTCCTGGAACGATTGCGGAACAATTTGACGATCATATTCCTCAGGAGGCCAAAGAAATGCGCAATCAAATTTTACTTCAAAAAGTCGAATATTATTCCCGGCAATACAACGAATCCATGATAGGAAAAGTTAAAGAAGTTTTGGTAGAATCCCATGCAAAACGAGGTGAACAGCAACTTGAAGGTTACACACCTGAGCACAAAAAAGTAATTTTTAGTGGTACGGAAGATTTAATTGGGCAATTAATCAATATTAAAATCGAGCAGTACGGCGCATCGACTCTCTTTGGAAAAAGAGTTTAACGATGCAGCCAAATTTTTTAAGGCCAAAAAGTAGAGGATAAGAACAAGCGGAGCGTCTTTCACGTCTTCACTAATCCAAGCGCTAATGTTCTGGGAATTTAAAACCAAAGTTAACAAGTCTAGATGCCTGTGAAAATATCGCACGAATAATAAATGTCTCCTAGCCCTTTGGAAAAATTATTGTGACTTTCGACTCGCTACCGCAAAAATGAAACAATAACAGCTATGCTGAAATGTTTTGAATAAGTGAAACTAACGGTAAAAATAAACCAATTACTACGGAACCAACGAAAACCGCAAGAAAAATAACCAATATCGGTTCCACCAGCGAGGTAACACGTGTAATTACTTCATCTAACTGTTCCTCGTAGGCAGAGGAAACCCTGTTCATCATTTCTCCAAGTTTACCCGATTCTTCGCCAACTTTTATGAGTCCCTCCGCCATCACCGGTAATACACTGCGCCGCCGTAAAGATTCGGTTAACGATAACCCCTGCTGCACATCTGCAATGGTTAGCAATAAATTTGTCTTCATATCATAATTTCCTATACTTGCACAGGCCATTTTTAATGATTCCACAACGGAACAACCGCAAAGCATAAGATCTCCAAATGTTCGAGAAAATAAAACTACACTCCATTGCGTAATACACTCACCAATAAGCGGAATTTTTAAAAAAACTTTGTAAGTAATCTTTTTGACTATTGTGATAGTCTTTGCGGAAATGAATAGCAAAATTAAAAATCCAATTAATAAAAAAATTTCCAAAAAATGTGAAGAAACAAAGCGACTGCTTTGAATAATTATGGAAGTCAATTTGGGTATACCCTTTACGCCAATTTGATCGAGAATTACTTTTTCAAATTTCGGTACAACAAAAGTTGTCAACAGTAAAACAACAGCCGATGAAACAGCTAAAACCATCGCCGGATAAACCATGGCTGAAATTATTTTTTTCTTAATATGAACTTTTTTTTCTATTAAACTAGCCATTTTGAAAAGCGTATCGGATAAATTTCCAACCGCTTCTCCAGCGCGAATCATCGCTATTTCCGATTCATCAAATCTTACGGTAGATGACATTAATGCTTCCGAAAAGGAATCCCCTGCCTCAATTTTCATAAATAAATCATGAATAAAAAACCAAATATTTCTATTGCGGATTTCCTGTTCCTCGAGAATAAGTAGAGAAGAACGCAAATCCATACCGGAATCTAATAAAATTGCTAATTGATTAACAATTTGTGCCTTTTTTTCAATTTTCAAATTGAATGATCTGATTCGCTTTTTCTTTTCAGTAACTTTCCCTGCAGTTTTTTCATCAATTTTCGACTTTTTAAGCCTATAGTTGTAAAATTTTTCGTTTCGTTTTCCAATTTTTGGGACAACGGTGATCGGTTCCGATCCCTTACCGTAGATTGCAGCAAAATCGGCATCCCAATTCGCTGTGATCATTTTCGAACTAGAAGCAGAATCCATCGTTGATATGACTGGCGATAAATCGGAATCGGCGATGCCCACCTCATCGGAATCAAACGGATGAATTTGCTGTCCAAAAGGGTCATCAATCCGTTGCTGTTCCATAGCCTTGGAAAGACGATTAAGTACGTGAAAATTATTTTCCGAAACATCCTCATCCCAGGACGCTTCCGAGGTAAGATCAGCTTTCTTTTCGCCATCCTTGAAAAAAAATTCCTGATATTTATCAATGGTATTTTGAAAAGAATTGCGCAAAAATTGTCTAATTTTCATGGCATATCCCCTTTAAATTTTACCTTCCGTTTTGCAACATTTTGCACACTCTGTTTGACGGCAATATCATCGTTTTCTGCGATCTCTACCCCAATAATGTGCTCAAAGATATCATCCAACGTCAGGACACCGACAGTTTTACTATCTTTTTTTACAAAAGCAAGTTGCATTAAATTTTTCAACAAAGCATCCAGAGCATCATCTACAAACATGTCATAGGGAAGTGCTTTGGGAATCTCCATCAATTGCCCCAGCTGCGTATGGGCACCATTGGTTGCAAAGGCATGTAAAATTTTTCTGCGATGGACGATACCGACGAGATTTTCTGGATTATTGGCATACACCGGAATGCGACCCGTTGGAATATTTTCGTTGTTTGCAATAAAAACATCGCGAACGGTCATGTTTTTACCATAGGCGCTTAGATGATCGAGAGGCGTCATAATTTGCTCAATTACAGTATAATCCATTTTTAGTGTATTCTCAATCATCTTGCGTTCCTGATCCGTAAGCGTTCCTTCGCGTACGTTACGTTTGGCAAGTAACATAATATCTCTGTCGGAATAGGTCGATTGCATACGCCGTTTTTTACCAATGAAGAGATCTAGGATTAAACGACAGATTTTCGAAAAAGGATACATCGCCAGCATAATAATTTTTAACAAAAATGCCGCCGAAACGTATAATTTTTTACGATAAATTATTCCAAGATTTTTGGGTAAAATTTCGGAAAAAAAGAGAATGGCAATCGTTATGGTCATTGAAAAGTAAACTAGCTTGTTTTCTCCGTAGATTTTGATTGCTAATCCTCCGGCAACGATGGCGCCAAAGGTATTGGCTATGGTATTAAGCATAATGATTGCAGCGGAGGTCTCATCGATATTTTTTTTACATTTTTCGATATAATTGGCCGCGCGTCTATGTTTCGTGCGAAGGTCCTCAAGCTCAATATCACTGGCACTGAAAAGAACAGCTTCCAATAAAGAAGCAGTCGCAGAAACAATAATTGTCAAAACAACAGTAAAAACGAATAAATGAAACATGCAACGTTCTTAGTATAATAGAGAACCAAACTGAAGATCAATAGCAATATTGCCAGTAAAAATATTCATAAAAAAAAATCTTTCATTAATTTAAAATTTTATTAAGACGGAAACTGTTTGTTATGGTTAGATATATACAAAAAAAGTTATTCGGCTATATGGGATATGGCCTATTAATGCTTACGGGCACTATTGGCAATGTGGCCTATGGAAGCCAGAATGATGATTCCTATGATTCCTATGGAAGCCAGGATGTTGATTCACAAGTTCAAACACAGCAGATCAATCCAGCTACGGAAAGAATACCTAATGGTTATCTCCATATTAATATGGATATGGCATATTTGGACGCTGTTCAGAGGGGCGATATAGATACGGTTGATTATCTCCTAGAGAACTTTACTGTGAATCCCAATGCAGTAGATGATGATGGAAATACAGATCTGATGCTGGCCATAAGAGGCGGAGGGCAGTCCGAGTGGGGCGACAATTATCAAGTAATTTTTGCTTCGATAACTTCCCTGCCAAATCGAAATTGGAATGCACAGAATAACAGAAAACAAACGGCGCTATTGTTAGCCGTGGGATGGGGACGTCTTGACTGCATTGATCAATTACTCGAAGTAGCCAACTCGGATACTCCGAATGCAGTTAATCCGAATATTCCTAATATAGATAAGGCAACGCCACTAATGGCAGCAATCGGACATAATGTGGCACCCATAGACTTAAAGGTAGCTATGGCTTTACGGTTCATTAACCATCCATTGGTCAACGTTAATCAACGAGGAACAGATAATAAATTGCCTTTGGAGATTGCGTTTATAGTAGGTCTCGCGGATCAACTTTTCCATCCCATTTGTCGCAGAACCCTAATGGATTACAATACGGAGGTTAAAAATATTGCCCAATACATGAAGGAACACTTTTCTAAAGGCATTTCTGGAGGCTTTTCTGAAGATATTAATTATTGGACGCTTTATCAGGATATGATTATGTTATTAAACAACCAAATGGTTGATGTGAACGACCCTCTCCAATGCTCTTTTTCAGAATTGACCAATGCAATTCTCACAAAAATTAATCCTCTATTGGAGATATTGGAAAGGGCTAGAAGAATTCTACCAGAACTCTCAGAGCGATTGAACAGAATACGTTTCAACACGCACCTATATAAGAATTTAATATTGGACAAAAACCATAAGGCGCTCTCTCACATCTTCCGCCTATCGTAGCAAAATTAAAAAAAATTAAGTTTGCACCGGAAATAATTTTTATTCCTATTTCCGGTGTTTTGTTTGGAAGGAATTCGATGGAGAAGAATCATGAAAAGAAAGTTTCATTCCATAATTTTTCTTTATAGGAAAGTCCGGACACCACAGAGCAGGATTCCGCATGAAAGTGCGGGGGTTATCGTTAAAGCGATGGCCACGGAAAGTACAACAGAAAGGATACCGCCGCAGGGTAAGGGTGAAAAGGTGAGGTAAGAGCTCACCGGGTATGTGAGCGATCACTACCGCATTGGAAACCCAATCCGGTGCAAGACAGAATAGGGAGTGGGGTTGCTCGCCCAATGACTCCGGGTTTGTCGCATCTCCATTGGGAGAAGCAATGCAAATTGCTAGAGAAATGAATTCCGAGCCGCAAGGCTTACAGAATCTGGCTTATATCCAAACAAAACACATTTTTTCAGGACTCTAAAAACAGGGAAAAATGATTTTTTTCATACACTTCTTTGGACAGTCAAAAATGACAATAGAAAAAAATTTTTATGGAAAGAAATATTACATTAGTTGCAGCAACCCTACTACTCGGAACACAATTATAAAAAAGAAATGTTCAATTGATAACTTAATTGAGGTAGCTTAAATTATCTCGATTTTTTCATTCCACAGTAATACGGAAAAACTTGAATTTTTTATCAAAAAAACTTTCTCAAAATTTTAAATCCATAGGCTATACAAAACTCATCATAAAATGATACTTACTGGACAAAATACCGCCGCAGGTTAAAGACGGAAAAGTCGCAACCAATTGCTAGGGAAATGATCCGGAACGCAAGACTTACAGAATCCAACTCATATCCAAATAAAATATATATTTCATAAAAAATTGCTTGACTTATTAGGTTGGCCATACACCGTAAAATGTATGGATATTTTTAAATATAAATTAAACAAAATTGTATTTCTGGCATTAATTGGAATGCCCCAGATAATGCCTGCGGCAGCTCCTGACCCGCTTGGGCAGAGAAGACCAAATGCGAGACCAGTAGGAGCAGTGACTCGAGAAGAAGAGCTGCATGAAGCCTTAGAAAGGAGAGATGAAAGGATGGTAGCTATTCTGTTAGGAGAAGAGGTCGATCCTAATATTAATGCAGAACAGGAATTCGCCGATCTCATCATTGCAGCGATAGATGAAGAGGGTGTTAGAAGAGCAATGAATTATCCCTGCGCACATCCTGGTTTTAACTTTAATTGGCAAGACGCATATGGACACACACTGCCGATGCTCGCTATTACGACAGGAATGATAGAGGTCGTGGATGCAGTGTTGAATTTGCAAAGGAAGCATAATTTTGCCTTTGATTTAAACTTGCGAGACAATGAAGGAAAAACTGCCTTTGACTATGCTGAAGCTAATCGTAATCCAAGAATAGTAAAAGCATTGCAAGCCGCATGGGAAGCGCAAGCCGGGGACGTGCGAGCCGGGGACGTGCGAGACACAAGGGCCGTGCAAGACGCAAGGGCCGCGCAAGTCGCAAGGGCCGCGCAAGTCGCATGGGCCGCGCAAGTCGCATCATGGGACGCGCAAGCCGCATGGGAAGTGCAAGACGCATGGAACGCGCAAGTCGTATCATGGGACGCGCAAGTCGCATCATGGGACCCGCAAGCCATAAGGGCCGCGCAAGACGTATGGAACGCGCACGTCGCAAGGGCGGCCGCGCAAGCCGAAAGGAACGCGCAAGTCGCATCAAGGAACGCGCAAGTCGCATCATGGAACGCGCAAGACGCAAGGGCCGTGCAAGACGCAAGGGCCGTGCAAGCCGCAAGGGCCGTGCAAGCCGCATGGAACGCGCAAATCGCAAGGGACAGGGCTGGCCGCAGGAGCTAGTGATGAATGATGAGTAATAGGGATAGTTAGATTTTAGCCGGTTCGTGTTTCATTCGAAGAGTAAGAAGGATAATTTTTAAAATTTCCTGATCAATGGGCTT
>JAIRRZ010000008.1 GCA_031255715.1 Puniceicoccales bacterium | reverse complement strand
AATCCTCCAAAGATTCGATTGTTTTAGGCTTTTTAGTACTATTTTTGTCCATATTTCACCCCCTTAGCCGACAGTGTCGGCTTCCATACCGCGTCGACACGGTCGACTGCGATAGAGCTGGCTTTTGGCCAGCTATAATATTATTGACACAGTCGTCGACACAGTCGGTCGTATCAACCGGATCGGCAATTACTTTCGACTCGGGCTATGCCCGTATGGAAGCCGACCCTGTCGGCCGACCGACAATTTGCCTCTTTACCTATATATTCGGTGGAAATTTGTAAATCCGAACCAAAAATCTGAAAAAATTTCATTTTTGACTAAAAAAAATTGCCCCACAATGGTGAGGCTCTAGGAATCGATGCCCCCGCCCCGCGGCAAAGCCGCGGGGGACTCCCGTAGGGAGCCTAAAGGAGTCTACGACTCCTCGCGGGGGTGCTGATACTAGCCGACAGAGTCGGCAAAACGGAAGCCGCCACTGGCGGCGCCAAAACGGAATACCAGTAAAGGAATTTCGTTACGAAATAGGCATCAATGAAGCATTTAAAAATTACCCCAAAACCGTTAGGTCATGTCCTTTGCCTTTAGAGAATTTACGCAAGAAAACCACAGAAACCACCCAAAAGTATATTCTCTCCGTAAAAATGAAAAAAATTAAAATACCCCGAAAATCGTTTGTTTAAAGCAAACTTTAGAGGTAGCACAGCATCGCAAATTACAAGGAATTTACGCCATAGGGACAGATCATGGCGGGGGAAGAGAGACTCGAACCCTCGACCTTCGGTTTAGAAGACCGCTGCTCTATCCACTGAGCTACTCCCCCTTTTTCTTAAAATCTGATAAAGTAATTTTTTTGTGCAATCTTTTCCTTCTACTTTTTTTCCTATTTTTCTTTTTCTCTAAATTTTTAGAGCATATCGCAGCAGCCGCAACTGAATGCGTAGGCCTCTTTGCCAGCGATAGTAGCAAATTTTTGAGCCAATGCTGCCGCCATCGATATTTTGAGTATACATTTTATACGTTTATACGATTCTTTGCTCAAATTGTTTTCTTGTTTTTTAAGCCATCGTAATGCTTCATTTTCGATTCTTATGAAGTCATCCAATATGGCATCAAAATTTATACTTTGGAAGTGAGTGCCTGTTTGAAGATTACTCATATGTTCAGCCTGCTGTAAATAGGGCATAATACTTGCGACTTTCTCCTGTATGTTATCGATGTGGGTGGTAATGGAATCGATATATTCCTGAAATTCCACTAGAATTTCTGGATCAATGTCGTCAAATACAAGCGTAGTTAAAGCAGTTTTACATATCTCAAGGGATTGCAGGAACGCATTAAGTTTATTAAAAAATCGGTCATCTTCTGGTTTCGCTAGCATGCTTTCCTGAAGCAAAGCAGGCTTAAGAACTTCGCTTGCAAATAGAGAACCTTCTAAACAACCTAAAACGATTAATAGTGAATACTTTTTCATAACAGACTCAATTGTAAAAATTTTCCTAATTAAGCAAGTAAAAAATTAAATCAAAAAATATTTTTTTAACTTTTTTTAAAACAACAATTAGGAACAATTTTTCTTCAATTATTAATTTTCGCGTTCATACACTAGAAGTCGCGCTTGAGTTTTTAAGATATCTTGTGCCCTTTTATCGTTTATTTGTTGTACAGAGGAATCATTATATATCCAAAAATTTCCATATTGATTTCTATGCAAATAAGTATAATGTCCAAAATGACCATCTCCTCGATAAATGAAAGCACCGGATAATATATATTTTACCGGTTCAGATTCGATCATTGTTTCTTTCGGAAATATAAGTTCAAATGGTATGGACATTGGACGTACTCTATCGCTTCTAAATTTATCCCGACCCTCTATTGCAAGATTTCTAGGGAGGGTTTTAATCTTTTTTTCCGGTCCCATAAACTGATCAAACAGTGCTTGCTCGAATTCTCCAGGAATTTCCTGCATTCCAGGTTCTGATTCTCTAAACAAGTATATCGAGTTCTTTTGTTCTTCGGCAGCTGAATCCGAAATTGTAGTAACGTCAAAATCCTGGTCTACTACTTCTCCAATGTCTTTGAGCATATTCGTAAATGCAAGCCGAAAATTTAATACATCATTTGGAATAAGTAGAGTGAACGGCTTCTCTTGTGTTGTTATATACTTATTCATGGCTGGTAGTATTTCTTCTTCTAGCAAACGCTTCAAATGATCTTTTTCTATCCCTTTGGGGGAGTTGAGGCATCTGAATAGTGCTTGTAATGCCAATATGCAGGAATTATTATTGTTGCTATTCATTATTTTTTCCCGGAACCATGGAATTAAATTTAGCATCTGTAATGTGCTATTTATATAGCATGATGCTTTAAAATTAACTAATCCATTTCGCACTACCGAATCCTGAGGTGATGGCTCAGGCTGCGGTTCAGGCTGCGGCGTAGGCTGCGGCTCAGACTGCGGTTCAGGCTGCAGCGGCTCAGACTGCGGTTCAGGCTGCGGTTCAGGCTGCGGCGGCGTAGGCGATGGTTTAGGCTTCGGCGGCTCAGACTGCGGTTTAGGCTGCGGCGGCGTAGGTAGCGGCTTAGGCAGCAGCCTGGATGGCGGCAACGAATTTTCTTCCTCGTTTTCAACTCTCACAGCTTCTTCGTCTTCAAACACCTCCGGCATCTCCTTTTCAGGTCGAACTTTTTTCACTATCAGTCTTCTTCTCGCTGTAGGCCTTTGTGCCCTATGAGTTGGCACACCTTTTGCCCTATCCGATCGCACTATTCTTCTTGCTGCAGGTCTTTGTGCCCTATGAGTTGGCACATCTTTTGCCTTACCCGATCGCACTATTCTTCTCACTATGTGCCTTTGTGCCCTATGAGTTGGCATTGCCCTATCCGATCGCACTATTCTGCTTGCTGCAGGTCTTTGTACTATGTAATTATTCGCTATTTTTTTTCTCACAAGTTTTCTTGTTTTACGAATTAATAGCTTTGTATTTTGCGCCCTAGATTTCTGTGCCACATGAGCCGACTTTTTTTCTCGAGTTGGTCGTTTTGTCCGAGTTAGTTGCCATGGTTCTTCTAGGTCTATCTTCGACCGTGGCCTTATTCTAGCTAAATCAAAGGGCGATATCACATCTGCCCCGTGCACAGGCATTGCCCTACAGAGTAGGGATGCTAAAAATATCATGCTTACTATCTTATATATTTTGCCCATAACTACGTTAACATGTTCCGGAAACTTTTTTCCGTTGTCAAGGTTTTTTTCTAAATTTTTTTTTAACCAATCACAGTAACAATACGTAGAGGCCAAAATCGGAGCTTAAACAAACGACGTCAAAATTAGCTGCGCTGCTATTTCTACTTCCATGGGGCTCCACTCCATACCTTGCAAGGAGCTACGGACTCCTTAACTTCGGTATGCGGAGCAAATTTTGATGCTGAGGAAATTCTCGTTTGGAATTTGCTAATGGATGGAGCTTTTTTACTTATCCATTAAGTTTTTATAAAAATTTGTAATTTGTTCGGAAAGAAACTTATCCGGATGGCGAACGGCTTCCCAAGGCATTTCAAAGTTTTTGGACCCACTATCCTTTAGCAATAGTTGTAATCCGTAGCCGAAATCTTCGAACAGATGATTGCAAACTGCTACAATACTCATCCGACTTTCTTTGGCAATTTTTTGAATTTCTCCCACGGCCGATGGCGTAAAGTCGAGATGGATGCCAAAATCTCTCTCAAATCTTTCTATAAATTGCTCCATATCGCCCGAGAAATCATTTGCCATGTAGTAATTTTTTAAAACATTCTCGAGATATTTCTTTGGATTTTTGACACCTTCGATATCCAAGGTTATGTTTTGAATTTCCGTCGAAGGTAATTCAAATTTCATGTCCCGAAAAACCCGTTCCAGAATTGTCAACAGACCGCGAGCGCCTGTTTTTTCTTTTGCTGCCTCTCTAGCGATTTCCTTTAGCGCACCATTGCCAAAGTCGAGATTAATACCATATCCCTTAAAATCTTCGCGATATTGTCGGATAATCGAACCTTCCACGAATGATAAAATTTTCTCAAGTTCCGTTTCTCCAAGCGCTTTACATGCTACTCGTACCGGTAAACGCCCAATAAACTCAGGCTCAAAACCGTATTTGATGAAATCTTCCGTCTGCGCTTGCGTTAAAAATTCAAAATCTCGATCGGTCAATTTTTCCACAGCACTAAAACCAATCTGGGCGGTTCCCATTCGCCTTTTAACAATGTCGCCCAATCTGTCAAATGCCCCACTGACAATGAATAAAATGTTCTTTGTGTTAATTTTTTCCGCGGACTGCTTTTTACTACTTCCGAAGGACATTAGAGTACGCATTTGGTTGAGCATATCCGTTTGGCTAAAAATACTGACATCAGTTTCTTCCATTAGTTTTAGGAGATTAATTTGTACACCGCGACCCGAAACATCGCGGCCCGTATCTCCTACATTGGTAATTTTGTCAATTTCATCGATGAAGATAATACCGTATTGCGCTAGGTTCACATTACCATTCGCCGCTTTAATCAGATTACGTACGAGGTCTTCCACGTCGCCACCTACGTAACCCGTTTCTGAAAATTTTGTCGCATCAGCCTTCACAAATGGTACACCGATTAGCTTTGCAATGGTCTTAATGAGGTATGTTTTTCCCACACCCGTCGGTCCTAGAATGAGCACATTCTGTTTCATGTATTCTTGGTTGCAATGAACCTTTTGTCCAATAACATTGCGAATATGGTTATAATGATCGCAAATTGCTACGGATAACACCTTTTTGGCTTCGTCCTGAGAAATAATAAAACGATCAAGGTATTTCTTAATTTCCTTTGGTCGAAAATTAAAATTTTCTATTCTTTTTAATGCTTCCTTGTCGTTAATTTCTTCGCCGATGGAATCCTTTTCCCCTTCAGCCTCCTCTACCCTATTGAATGGAAAGGAAGCAATTTGCACATTTGCTCTAACTTTCCCAAGAATATCGCTGAATTGTTTCGTTAATTCCTCGAATGGATTTTGCTTATCATCGGATTCTTTCTCTTTTTCTATCATGATAAATGTCTAGGAGTCTAGAAAAAAAAGTTTATCGGCAAGTCTTATCCCATGAAATCGCTTTCCAAGAGTAATTTTTCCATAACCTCTATCACCACGGCTTTCATTGCCGAATATGAAACTTTTTTTTTGCAACAGTCACTCACCGTTGTCGCCGTTGACTGTAATGCTTTAGGAAATTTTGAAAGATTTCCTGCAATGTTGAGGCCTATGCCCGTAACTGCAAAAACGATACGTCCATTGGCGATGCGCGATTCTGTTAAAATGCCGCACAATTTTTTACAATTGAAGCAAATGTCATTGGGACTTTTCACTACGAAGGCTAAGCCAAATATTTGGCACAATCGATCCGCAATTTTTTGGGCAACGATGGTCGAGTAATTTTGAAAATTCTGAGGAGATTGGTGAGGTATAAATCCAAAGCTTATGTATAAATTTCCGGCATCTGCACTATACCACACCCGGTCAAATTGTCCACGTCCTTGTGTTTGTGTTTTGGCAATTACGGCAAATGGAGTACGTTGCCCCATGTCAAATTTACGGAAACATTCCGTGTTTGTACTGTCGATGGCACTGTAGTGAAAAATTTCCATGGCTACTCTTGAAAAATCATTTTCGCGCTTTGAAATGTCAAATAAAAAATAAATGTAAGGAGGTTTCCACAAGGAATTACGAACTCTTTGATCCCGGTATGTGCTCGCTCAACCTATGCGGAAATTTCACATGACTTGCACGGTCAATATAAGTTGTTCGTCCGAGGTGGCGACCGTAATCCCAGTCCAGGGAATGGGATTCCCTTGGCGGGAGATACTAGGAGCGCTTTAGATCGCTAGGTGGATTGCAATAATTGATAGATCAATAGTGTCGCAATGACGATGGCATGGTTAATTTTTCCGGATTTTACTTTTTCTAAACACTCCAAAAAAGTGACCATATGGCAAGTAATTTCTTCATTAGGATCGAGATGCTGATCGTTAATTTTTTGACAATTTTCAGCAATAACAATGTATAGTCGATTGGTTTGTATAGCTGGATTCGGATAAAACGTAGTTAATAGGCGGGCATTTTCCGGAACGTATCCCGTTTCTTCGCGTAATTCGCGGAGTCCAGCTGCTATGGGATCTTCATTTTTTTCGATGAGTCCTCCGGGAGTTTCCAAGGAAATTGTTTCAATACCGAAGCGAAATTGTTGGACGAGAATAAGTTTTTTTTCCGTGTTAAACGCAATTACTTGAACCCAATCCGCAATATCCATCGTGTAAAAATCCCCGAAGCGGTGATCGATGGGGTGTATGTATTGCTTTTCAAAAAGTTGAAAAATTGGACAACTAAAAACAGATTTTTGATGGGTCAAAATCCAATGACTGGGCATTTCGTCTTCCATGATATGGAATGTTAGTTGAATAATTTTACCCATTGCGCAATAAAATTTTATGCGGCAAATAAAGTAATAAACTAAATTGCTTTTCGTCGATCGTATGAGTAAAAATAGGTATCGCCTGTTGATTTTCCACAAAAACTTTTGCATAATATTAAAATCATTCTATGGTACCCTTTCCAGTGGCCGTGGATGCATCTCTTACAGTCAAACATCTATCAATGACATACGAAGACTATATTGTTATGAATGATCTGAGTTTTGAGATTAACCCGAGGGAAATTTTTTTAATCATTGGGGGAAGTGGCTGCGGCAAAAGTACGCTTCTGAAATATCTCATTGGCATTAAGCGGGTTAGGGATAGGACGATTTTTTATGGTGATACGGATATTAATCGATTACTGAATTCGGGTAATATTGCGCGAAAATTTGGTGTTCTCTATCAGAGTGGTGCTCTGTGGAGTGATTTAACTATTGCGGAAAATGTTGCATTACCGTTAATTTATTATACCAATCTATCCAGAAAAGAAATTGCGAATCTTGTTTCATTTAAGTTATCACTCGTTGGCCTAGCGGGTTTCGAAGATTTTTATCCTTTCGAAATTTCAGGAGGTATGAAAAAGCGCGCCGGATTGGCTCGTGCGATGATATTAGATCCAGAATTTCTATTTTTTGATGAACCTTCAGCGGGATTGGATCCAATTTCTTCCAAGCGACTGGATGACTTAATTTTGGAAATACGCGATTGTTTTGGCACAACGGTCGTTATCGTTACCCACGAGTTACCTAGTATTTTTTCCATTGGAGATCGAGCAATTTTTCTTGATGCCGAGACAAAGACAGTTCTCGATATCGGTGCTCCGAAGACGCTACTGGAACACTCACATCCCCGCGTACGTTATTTTTTATCGAGAGGAGGTGTTGATGGCTAGAAAAATAAATCCCATTATGGTGGGTATTTTTGTAGTTGGTGCACTCGTTATTTTTGTTTTTTCGATAGCCATATTATTCCATGGGAATTTTTTTAACAAAACAAGTTCATTTGTTCTTTTTTTTAATGGTTCGATGAATGGCCTCGACATTGGTTCTGCGGTAAAATTTAAAGGTGTACGCGTGGGAATGGTTAAATCGATCGACATCGCCTATGATGCGGAGACGGAGGTCGTGTTAACACCGCTTACCATTGAAATTAATGCGGGAGTATTTTCGCCGTCGGCGCAGTTGCTTTCTCGAACGGAACAGGAAAAGTTTTATAAACAACAAATTATGAATGGTTTGGCAGCAAAATTATCGATGGAGAGTTTTGTGACGGGGAAACTTTTTGTCGAACTCGACTATCAACCCCTTTACAAAATGCGATTCTATGGGAAAAACAAGACCAATTTATCCCAAATTCCGACCATTGTTTCCGAAATTGAAAAGTTTATTTCCGGTGCCGATGGCATTTTCAAAAAATTAGGAGAATTTGATTTCAAAACAATTTCACTGCGTCTTTCCTCCATTTTGACGAACTTCGATGAACAATTAAAAGAAACTAATTTCAGGGAACTGGTGCGTAATGTTTCCAATGCTGGGATAAGTGTACAAACATTTTTTAACTCCAGTGCCATTAATGCATTGCTGATAAATGCTTCGATGGCGATGGTTAAATTGCAAGCATTTTTGGAAAAACTTTCCGACATGGTTGAACACTTGGAATCCGATGTGGCAGCGACTGTGCATAGCATTCACCAAACGGCTAATAAATTTGGTGTAACATGCGAATGCGTTACGGAATTGATAGGTCCTTCATCGGATTTACGAGAAAATTTCAAATTATTTCTATCGCATGGAACGAAGACTTTACAATCATTACGCTATCTTTTAGATTTATTAGGTAAAACACCGAATGCCATTTTCGCAGGAATTGACTATGAGGAGAAAAATTGAAATTAAAAATCATTTATTGTTCATTATTTTTTTAGGATGTGCTGGATGTACTCTGTTTCAACCCACTTCCGATAGGACGCATTTATTCGAGATTGGATTTCGGAATCATCCCTCGGTAATCCTATCGAAGCAAGCATTGCATATTCATTTGGCCCTAAATCATTTTCCAGAGTATCTCAATTGTCCTTTCATCATAACAAAAATCGGGCCCCATGAGCTAAAAAGTAATCCTTTGTATCGCTGGGCGACGCCATTGTCGGAAAGCATACTTCATATGGTGAGACATAGTATTCAACAAAGTTTTCCCAATGCATGGGTCTACGAGTTTCCAAATGATACGATTAGGGCAGCAAATTTTATTATTCGATTGGATATTGACACATTTGAAGTGGATGAAACGTCGCACCAAATCGTGTTAGCCGGACTATGGGCACTATTAGATGAAAAGCAGGAATTACTTTATCGTTCACCATTCACATTTTGCGAGCCTTTCAAAAATGAAGAAAACCGATACAGTGAAATTACTGCAAAAATTGAACAAATTATCCTGCGTTTAGGCGATGCCGTTACCCAGAAAATGGTACCATTTTTACCAAAAGATGACGATAAGCCTAAGTCATAAAAAACTTGCTTAAACGACATAGGATTATACCTTGTCGTTCGTTATGGTAAAAGTCACAATATCGGATGTTTTAGCGCGAGAGGTTATTGATTCCCGTGGAAATCCAACCGTTGAAGTTGATGTTCATTTGTCCGATGGGACCCTAGGGCGTGCAGCAGTTCCATCCGGAGCAAGTACGGGAGAACGGGAAGCGATTGAACTCCGCGATGGGGATGCCGACCATAAATTTGAAGGCATAGATCCTAAAAAACGTTTTTGTGGCCGAGGTGTTTTGGCTGCTATCCATAACGTAGCAGAGCGCATTGCTCCTACGTTAGAAGGAATGGATCCTCTCGATCAGGTGGGTGTGGATACACTCATGCTGGCCATCGATAACTCGGAAAATAAAAGCGAACTTGGCGCCAATGCAATCTTAGCCGTCTCTCTTGCTACGGCAAAAGCAGCGGCAAATTACCTAAAAGTCCCACTCTATCGTTACATCGGTGGGATTAATGCGCGTGTCCTACCCATTCCCATGATGAATGTGCTTAACGGAGGAGCTCACTCCGATGCTCCGGTCGATATTCAAGAGTTTATGATTGTTCCCCACTATGCCGAAACTTTTCACGAAGCGGTACGCATGGGTGCTGAGATATTCCATGCCCTAAAATCAGTGCTAAAAAGTCGTCATTTATCGACAGCCGTTGGCGATGAAGGCGGTTTCGCGCCGAATTTGGATTCCAATGAAGACGCATTAAAAGTAATTATTGAAGCGATTGAAAAGGCGGGATATGTTCCAGGTGATGACATCAAGATCGCTCTAGATGTTGCCGCATCGGAATTCTTTGAAAAGGATGAAAATTTATATGTCTTTAAAAAGTCCGACCAATCGAGGCGTAAAGCATCCGAGATGATTAGTTGGTATGAAGAATTAATAAAAAAATATCCCATTCATTCAATTGAGGATGGTCTTGATGAGAATGACTGGGACGGCTGGGTTGAATTGACGGAGCGCCTCGATGATCAAATTCAACTTGTCGGCGATGACTTATTTGTAACCAATTCAAAATATCTAACACAGGGCATCGAGCAAGGTATTGCGAATGCGATATTGATCAAACTGAATCAAATAGGTTCGCTGACAGAAACCCTCCAATGCATTGAATTAGCAAAAACTGCGGGCTATAGAAACATTGTTTCCCATCGTTCGGGTGAAACGGAGGATACAACCATTGCCGATATCGCCGTTGCAACAAATGTCGGACAGATTAAGACGGGTTCGATGAGTCGTACGGATCGCGTTTGCAAATATAACCAACTGATGCGTATCGAAGAACAATTGGGTGACAGTGCTATTTTTGCTGGCAATTTATAAAAAAATTTCCCTACTCCTAGGAATAATTGGAATCTTCGGAAAGCGTGATAGATTTCATGTTTTCCTTTAACATTTTTATTAATTATGCGTCAATTGCGAATTTTAATTGGCTACGAGTTGCGATATTATTTTTATTCGCCATTTTTCTATGCGATTTGTGCGTTATTCTTTTTTTTGATGGGAATCGTATTTTTTATTTCATTGAAAGTATATGCCGATTTTACGCAGGAAGAGCCACTCATGATGCAACTTTTTAAATCGATGTGGCTGCCATTGCTTTTCATTGTCCCTGTTCTGACAACGAAAGCAATCGTATCTGAAAAAGTAACGCATCTATTCGATACCCTACTACTATTGCGCGTCAATAATTTTTCCATTGTTTTAGCGAAGTTTATCGCAATCTATTTCACTTACATGAGCCTATGGATTGCCGTATCTTTTTTCTTTGAATTGGCGCAATGGAGCGCGCCATCGTTGGCGCATTTCAGTAATTTTACGACGCCACAGGTACGTTATGGCGGATTATTTTTTATGAAATTGATAGGAGGAGTAATAATTGCATTCGGATTATTTGTGAGTGCTCAGGCCAAGACACCTGCAACGTCAATGGTAGCAAGTGCCGCTGGTATTTTTCTTTTTCTCGTTTCTGGACAGCTTTTTAAATATGCTTCGGGTATATCTTTGCAGCAAGCGGAAATCTTTTCTTCTTTATACGATAATTGGAATGTATTTTTCCAACTCGAGGACTTTTGCCGTGGCATTTTTGATACGAGGATAATTATAGCTTACATCAGCGTGACGGTGGCATTGCTCGCTATAACGGCTATTACGTTACGCAAAACTGAGTGATAATGTTTTTTAATTTTTGTTGAGAGTGCATGGTGGAAGTATTATTTTTTCATTTTTGGATTGAATGTTTAAAATTTCTCTACATATCCTCTTTCCATCGGTTTAAAAAACGGTTTTCGTTGGAAATGATATAATTGCTCTTCGGGAAATGATTCTAAAATAAAGTGTTTCGAGAGGATTTTGGAATATTGTAGTATCCGATATTTTTAGTACCTATTAATTTAATAATCATATTATGAATAAAGATCTCATTGAGGAATTGGCTTCTAAGGAATTAGCTTCCGAGCCTAAAAAACGCGTGCTTCGCAAAACGGCGACAGAGATAACAGTACGCAAGCCTCGTACAAAAAAAAGCACCGAAGTTATTCCGGAAACATTTTCAGTATCTCCGGAAAAAGGTTCGATTGCCTGTGAATATTCGAATTTAGTAGGCAACGTTGAAGATTGGTCTCCGACGCAGGTAACAAATGTGTGCGAAAAAACTTCGGTCCTTCCTAGCCGATCTGAAGTTGCATTATCGCCGGAAAAAAAAGCAGTTCCGGAGAATGTGAATTGTCCTGCAGCTCAAAATCAGGCCAATAATCACGGCGAGACTAACAATCACCGAAGTGAACGCAATGCGCAATGTGATAGCCGCGCTTGTCATAACCCCAGTCGCGGGAATGGAGTATATCAAAATTTGGCCAATGCTAGGGGCAATACCTATCATGTGCAACGGAGTGAAAATAATCGCAATCGCACTCAAAATATGTCTCAAAGTAATGCGATCAATAATCGTCGCCGTCCAATGGCGACCGTTCGCATTGGTGCATTTTCCATTGGTTATTTGCGGGGGTTGGAATATTTGAATAATCGGGCAAAACTGGATGCATTTTATGCGGAAATTGTGAATAATGATCAGCCGCCCCTCTACCTCAATGAAGTTTTAGAAAAATCCCATGATGATTTGGTAGATTTAGCAAGTTCCATCGATCTCGATGAGACGAGTTCGCGTGGAGAAATCATCGACAATTGTATGGCATCCGCACGGTCTGAAAGGCGACCAATCATCGTCAAAGGTATTCTGGAATCCATGGAAGGCGGTGATGGTATCATTACCTATGGATGTGAGCACTACAAAATTCGAGCCAAGAGTACCTTTGTTCCACGCTGTTTGATTCAGTCATTGGGTTTACGTCGTGGACAAACATTAACCGCTATCGTTCATCCGCCGCTTGAACAATCGACCTGTCCCTTTGCGGTTAAGATTAGCGATGTTTTAGGAAAGCCGCCGGAGGAAGTTGCCAAATTTCCGCGTTTTAAAGATTTAGTTCCCTACTATCCGACGAAACGCATTTTTCTCGAGCAGCAAGGGTCGGCAAACGGCGACAATCTTTCCATGCGGGTTATTGATTTATTATCACCCATTGGTTTTGGTCAACGCGGTTTGATTGTTGCACCGCCGCGTACTGGAAAAACAATACTTTTACAGGGTATTGCGAATGCGATTATTCACAATCAGCCACAAACCAAATTGATTGTCCTATTGATTGACGAACGTCCCGAAGAGGTTACTGATTTTGCGCGGCAGGTCGGAAAAGCTGAAATTGTGAGTTCGACCTTCGATGAATCCGCTGAAAGCCACGTTCATGCGGCAGAAATTGTTGTCGAGAATGCGCGCCGCTGGGTAGAAGCCGGTGAGCATGTGGTCATTTTACTCGATTCGATTACACGTCTTGCAAGAGCCTATAATACGGAACAGCCCAGTTCTGGAAAGATATTATCGGGGGGTGTCGAGGCCAATGCTTTACAGCTGCCGAAACGTTTTTTCGGCTCCGCACGTAATATTGAAGGTGGCGGAAGTTTGACGATCATTGCAACGGCACTCATAGAAACGGGAAGCCGTATGGATGATGTGATTTTCGAAGAATTTAAGGGTACGGGCAACATGGAATTGCACCTCGATCGTTCGATTGCTGAAAAACGGATTTTTCCAGCAATTAATTTAGAGCGTAGTGGTACACGCAAGGAGGAATTGCTATATCATCCCGATGAGTTAGCAAAAATTTACAACCTTCGCCGCGTATTCCAAGGGACACCCTCCGTCGAAGCGATGGAAATGCTAATTGCCCGGATAAAAAAATGTCCCACAAATGTGGAATTTTTAATGAATATTAATCGATAGTCGTAATGGCGATCCGAGTATTGTATACTGCCCTATTCATCAGAACTTGCTAATATTATCCTAGAAATGTCCATGTTTTTTTTAATTTATCTTTGATGAAAAAGATTTTCTTTTAGCTAAAAAGCTCCATTATCATAGCGGTGGGAATGGTAGAGCGTATTTTTTTCTTCGTAACATTGATATTTTTTACGAGTTGCCAAACGACGAAGGATTTACCAAAGTTCGATTTTCAGTTTTTTATTGAACAGAAGTCAAAGGGAGATGATTTTGTCTGGTCATCGACGGCTACCATGCCAGTTAGTCATTTGAGTATCCATATTTGTTCGCAACCAATACTGTTGGCCGGTGATATCGAGTCGGTTCGCATTACCCAGTCGAACTTCGGTAAGTGTCTTATTTTCCAACTCACACAGCGAGCTGCTATCGAATTTTATAAGTTATCCGTTGAAGGCCTTAACCGAAAAATTGTTTTTGTTTTCAATGGAAAGGCTATCGGTTTATCCATGCCGATTCGTGATGCAAAACCGGATGGTACCTTTGTAATTTTTCCAGAAATGGAAGATCACGAATTGGATCAATTGGTAAAAGATATTGACGATACGATCGTAAAGCTCAGAAAATTAAGGGAAAATTAAACAATGTCTATGTTTCGCTCACTATTCCGTAAGCGTTCGAAATTGCCCGATACGAAAGCATTGGAATCCTATGTCCAAGGAGATAGCGAGGGTAATGTCATTGCTGCAAATACCCAGAAAAGAAGCTCCACGGAGGATTTTTTGGATTTCTGGATTCAAAATGCCGTTGAAATGGAGGCTTCCGATATCCACTTCGAGTGCTACCGAACCTATGTTAGGGTGCGTTATCGCATCGATGGAAGACTGAAAACCATAAAAAACTTGCCCATCAATCTCCATAGTGGTATCGTTACTCATGTAAAAATTTTATCAAAATTAAGAATCGATGAAAAACGTATTCCGCAGGATGGGCGATTTTCGTTGACTAGCGGCGATAAAAAGTTCGATGTGCGCGTATCCATTTTGCCCGGATACTTCGGCGAATGCATAGTGATGCGTTTGCTAAATAGTGACAGTGAAAATTTTTCACTGCAGAAACTCGGTGCCCGTGATAAGGATGTCGAAAAGCTGAGCAACCTCGTCTCCATTCAAAACGGCATTATTGTAGTGGCCGGTCCGACCGGCTCAGGAAAATCAACTACGCTGTATTCCATTGTTAAAAAAATTTCTTCATCGGAACGCAAGGTAATCACTGTGGAAGATCCTGTGGAATATCAGCTTTCGGGAATCAATCAAGTTTCGGTCAATGAGACGATCGGCATGACCTTTGCAACGGCACTACGATCGATGCTACGCCAGGCTCCCAATATTATTCTCGTCGGAGAAATTCGCGATAGGGAAACGGCTGAGATTGCGGTCCGTGCCGCACTGACGGGACACCTTGTTTTGAGTACGGTGCATGCAAAAGATACCATCAATGCGATCACGCGGCTACTGGATTTGGGCGTACCATCCTATCTCATTGCGGCAACCCTACGAGGTGTATTATCCCAGCGACTTATGCGAAAATTATGTCCACGTTGTGCCAAAGCGGGTGTATTCGATCCGGAATTTTTGAAAAGAATAGCGCCCGAGTTTCCCATACCCGATGACGTAAAAGTGAGTGAGCCGGTAGGTTGCGCACATTGTTTAAATATTGGGTATAAAGGCCGTCAGGCGGTGATGGAAATTCTATCGGTGAGTGGAACAATTCAGAAATTGATCGATCAAAAGAGTGATGAGGATACATTGCGCCAATGGGCGCTCCAAGAAGGAATGGAAACACTACAAGTAATCGCTTTGGAACACTATGTGCGTGGTGAAATTGGCCAAGAAGCTCTCCTTGCCCTACTTGCCGAAATGAACTAGTTTAGAAAATCCCTAAAACAATGGGGAATTTTTTTAGAAAAAATTTTAATGCGAATTAAAGAAAAAGATAAAAAATTTTTCATCATGTTAAATAAAAAAATCATAATTATTGGTGGACTACTGTCCTATGTTTCCTTCGATGCTCTATTAAATTCTTCGACGATCGTCAAAGAGGTTTCTCTTTTTGCGGAAAGTGAAGATTCAGTGCTATCGCATAGGTCAGAACCATGGATCGGTCAATTATCGGAAGAAGAGGTACAAGCCATCAATCAAGCATTTCCCAATCTAGGATTTGCGTTAGCACTTTTCATTGTGCAGGCTAAGAAAAATTCAGCTGGACAAATTTTCGATAACGATTCACTAGTATCTTTTTATCCCGGATCGGGTTGTTGCCAAGATATGCGAAAAGGAACATTTCAAGGTAAAACTTACATTTTAAAGTCAAAAAATAGTGTGGAACAACCGCGTATGTTCAGGAGAAAATTATTGAATGCCCAATATGAAGCCGAGTCGGGAGTTCGAATTCGTCAAATGGTTATCGATATTTTCTTAGATAGAGAGCGCAATTTGGATGAAATATTGATAGAGTTTGCCTATCTAAAATACCTTACAGCTCCCATCGACTGCATTGATTATACCGCAAGCTTAGAAGTTCCCAATGCCATACCTTTGCATGATATTCTCTATGTCGACCGAAGACAAATTTCCTTTACTTCTGTTGCAGCTTCCAGTGATATCCCTGTGCCTAACTTTTCTCTAGACGATGAGGTTCTCATACCGCGAAAAACGCTTTTTCCCGATATGAATTTTGGCGAAGTAGAAGAGAGAATTCGCATGGCCCAGAATATCTTGAAGGTTATGGAATTCTTACATTCATGCGGAATCGCGCACAATGATCTCCATTCCGGTAATTTTCTAGTCTCAGAAAATGATTATACGCAGATAGCACTCATTGATTTTGATAATGCCAGGTTCCAAAAACAATTCTTCATAGCTGATCGTAAAGGAATTGTCGACACGATGGGTAGATATCTTTTTGGAACAACGGGGAAATTTGATGATTCAGACACAGAAGACCCTGACTGTTTCATGAAGATTGATGATTCATACATGGAAGACCCTGAAACATTTTCCTATAACTTAGAAGAATTGAACAAAATAAAAAAAATACTATCAAGTTTGCCCAATGATTATTCGTAGCGTAGTGCATTTGCTGGATGAATGCGAGCTGCTTTTAATCCTGGAACAATTCCTGAAAGAATACAAATTAGCAACGAAAATAAACTGATAAAAATAAAATCATTTATACTATACTCAACCGGAAGATGCGTAAATTGTGCCAAGTAGTTTTGTACGCTCTCGAAAGCCAACAGTCGATTTATAATTTCTATGATCCCATCACGGCATTGCAATACACCTATGCCGCCTAAAATACCTAAAAATATCCCGCACACTCCAATAAAGAATCCTTGTAGACAAAAACATCGGGCAATTCCCCAGCGATTACCACCCATTGCCATCACGATACCGATCTCACGCGTTTTCCGTACCACGTTGGTAATCAACATGCTCGAAATCGAAAATGATGCGACCAAAAGAATAAACAGTAATACGAAAAACATCATTGTTTTTTCCCAGCGCAGTGCGAATAGTAATTCGCTATTTCCATGAATCCAATCTATGACGCGATACTCCGAGCCTAGTTGCGTTTGTAATTTTTCGGCGAAATTTTCGACGGAATATCCCGATTTTACCCTAATGGTAAATCCATGGGCACCTTTCCCTAAATCATACAAATCCTGTATTCGTTCCAGAGAACACAGAAATACATTTTTGTCATTGGCCTCAAAAAATCCTACCACCTCCATCTCCCGTGGAAAAATAATATCATCATTTTGTAGCGCCTCCAATGCCAATGGCGAATATAACTCCACCCGATCTCCCAGGTGAATTTTCATTTTCATCGCCAATTGCTCACTCAGAATAATACGATTATTGTCCAAATCTTCCAGAGAACAAAACCTCAGTGACTGATCAATTTCCGTTACCTTTGCCTCATCCTCCGTAATCCCTTTGGCAAATGGAAATGCCGGTTGATTGCCATGGATTAGCATGACGACGCCACAGCCATATGGAGCAATTGCTTCGATTTCATTGAATTTTTGCATTTTTTTTTCGAATTCTGCCAAATCTTCGATGAGCCCTGGGCGCTCCACACGAATTTCGCCTTGCATACGAATTAAATTGCGACGGATTTCCGTTTGGAAACCATTCATCACACTTTGCACGACTACCAAAACCGCTACGCCTAGCGTAACACCGGTGATGGACATCGCGGTAAAAAACGAGAATTTTCGACCGCTTGGAAATAAGTTTTTTAAAGCTAAATAGGTAGACCAATTCATTTAGTATCCGAAGATTTTAATACCTAATTTTTCTGCATATTGCAAAACTAAATTTTGATTTAGAATAATCATTCGTTCTGCCTCCAATGCTGCGAAGCGAATGCCCGATTCCTTCATTATTTCCAGTGTCTGGGTGCCAAAAATTGGAACATCAAAGCGAAAATCATGGTGTGGCTTTGAAGTTTTTACGAAAAGCATTTCATCGAGGCCTAAAGTTTGTGCGTGGCGAATCATGGAATCCGTTCCATCAAACCCTTCGACACACAAAACTGTTCCGTTTTTCACAATCACACTTTGCCCAATATTTAGACGGGCAATTTCCGATGCGATGTAAATTCCATGTTCCACAACATGACGTTTTACGGGAAATTTTCTCGATCGGATCACAACATCGGGTTCCATGAAACTGCGCGCATCCAAAACACGTATACCCATCTTTTCAATTTGATCGCAGACGGTTGAGAAAATAGTATCCGCATTGCGCTCCCTGATTTTTCTCAGCAGACAAAGTGCTCGCCAGTCAGGATGCAGGTCACGAAAGAGCCGAAGGGGTTTAATTTGCCCTGCTAAAATAACATCTGTCGTTTTAAAACTTTTAAGTATTTTTAGCATTTTACCCAATTGCCCGATCAGAATTTTGGCTCGATTTTTCTCAGAAAACCGTTCGAATAACTCCGAAGTTGTTTCTCCTTTCAAGGCCATCAAATTGCATTCAATTCCCTGTGCCATTATTCGTTTTGCCAATAATAGGGGATATTCCCCTCTCCCTGCAATAATCGTTATAATCGCTTTTTCAGGACAAAAATCGCTCGGCAAAAAACGTTCCATCGGCATATTTTACCCGATTTTAGCTGGGCTCATTGGTTAGTTGAATATCATCGTAGCCGATACGGGAATGCAACATATTGAGTAGCGTAAAATAAAAAGATTTGCGCAATTTTTCGATGTCCCGAAACGTTACGCAGCATTCATCAAACTGTCTTTCCTTAATTTTTCCATCGATGATATTGTTAACCAAATTTTCTATGGATTGTGCCGTTGGATTACGAAGCGAACGACTGGCCGCTTCCAAAGAATCCGCAACGGCTAGTAATAGTGTTTCCTTCGATTGTGGCCGTGGCCCATCATAGGTAAATGCTGATCGTTCAATCTCTGATCTGGCGGATGGATCCGAAGATTGTGCGATCTCATTTTGTTTGACGGCTTTTGTGTAAAAATAACGAATCACCGTTGTTCCATGATGTTCGATAATTCCATCAATAATACGTGGAGGAAGACCGGCATCCTTTGCAATTGCCACACCATCTTTAACATGATTTTTAATAATTAACGCACTCATAAATGGCGTTTGGTCGTCGTGAAAGTTTTTGTCATTCTGGTTTTCTGTAAAATATTCTGGCTTTCGTAATTTCCCGATGTCATGGTATAGCGCAAGCGTTCGGCATAGGAAGGGGTTAGCTTGGATGTTAATTGCAGCTTGCTCCGATAGATTGGCAACCATGAGACTATGGTGATAGGTTCCCGGAGCAAAAATTTGTAACTTTGTAAGCAGTGGATTTGTATAATCTGTCAGTTCAATAAGACGAATGTTGGTGCAGCATTTGAATAAGTTTTCAAAAATCGGCAAGACAGTCAATACAAACATGCCAGAAAATAAACAATTAAAAAATCCGAGAAGAATTTGAAAAAAGATCATACCATACGATAAATGTACTCCCCATGACAGTATAATAGCCGAAAAACCTAAAATAATTCCACTAGAAACACCGCTACGAATGATCTGTGTGCGCATATACGAATGGCGAACGAAGTAAATCGATGCGAATATAATAATCAACATTATGGTGAAGAATTCAATCGATTGGGATGACATTAAGCATCCCAGAATTGCAGTTGTAACTCCCAATAAAACACCGATATACGTACGCAAAAGTAGTGTGCCTAGGAGACATGATAGCGTGAAGGGTAATAAATAAGGGAATAGCTGAAGGGGGTCAACCGTTGGTGATAGGTAAAACGTCGAGCTTTGGGGAACCATTTCGATGATTTCTCGCCAAATTTTTGACTCAAAACACCACAGAACAACTCGGCAGGCGAATAGATTTAGGAGCAATAGTAGAACTGCAAGGAATACTTCCTTATGGGTCAACATCCGAAGGTCGGGACGTGTTGTCTTGAAAAAAAGATAGATCAAAAAGAGCGTCGCAAGTACAATGAAGAAACGCTCCAATACATTATCGTTAATGTGGCGAGGTGTAACATGGGCTTCCTGTAATGCTGCCCGATAGGCCGATAAACATTCATATTCCTCGTCCGTGACAATGGATCCCGATGTAACAATAGTTTTTCCTGAAAAAACTTTTTCAATTACCTCCGGTGTTTCCCTCAAAATACGTGTTATTTTTTGTGCTGTGGCAACATTATCAAAGGAAATATTTGCCCGGATACCGGTCTTTAATAGGCGGAATATCGCCTCCAATACATCGGCAGTGGCATCGACCGAGGACAGGCGCAACTTGAAAAAGTGAATACCTTCTTCCACCGTACGGTTGTGTACGCGCTGATCAATGCCTTCAACTTCGATATTTAAAAAATACTCACTTCCCCGTTGGTTTGCTAGGACCTCATCCATGATACCGTCATTCAAGATACCGTGAATAACTTTTAATCCATCAATTAAAACTCCGGTGCGGCCAAATTCATCGATTCGACGCAATAGTGTGTCGACGTCTCCCCAACCGATATCCACATTATATTGCTCATTGAAACGTCGAACGAAATTTTTCATTTCAAAGGCATAGGCCTCACCTTGTAGCCGCTGATGGGCAAAGGAATCCAGTAACTCATCGAGTTTGTAGACAATTTTCTCAAACCTATCATAGACCCCTGGATCAATTTTGTAGATCGGAGCGACTAAATTTCTACGCTGCTCTTTAAGGCGCTGCGTTTTGATATGGCTGACATATTCGAAAGGCACTTCTGCTATTACCTGTATCCGTGCCTTTGCATTGGGAATCAGTTGAACCCACATGAGTTCCTGGCCAACAAAACAGATCAGGGTAACAATAAAGGCTAGAAGAACAACCAATCCGATTTCTACCCAATTAACATTTTGAGTGATTTTGTATCGGATGCGGTAAATCTCCGACCCCAAGTTGTATTTCCCACGCAGTGTGAAACTAGAGCCATTTTCACAACTGGACTTTTTCTTAGGCCACATAAAGGAAGCATTTGGAATCCGCCAAATACATTTCAAATATACTGCTTAGGTACCGATTGCAATCCAAATTTCTTTTCTAAATCGCATCGGTCGATTTCAAAAAGCACATTAGTCCCCATAGGTGAAATTAAAAATTGCCGGCAACGAAGCAATTGACTCACAAAAGGTCGTATCTCATCAAAACTAATCGGTTGAAATTGAAGGCAAGAACAAATTTTTTTAGCGAGAATTTCACGTGTTAGTAATCGATCGACCCTAAGTAGCGTATCGTCCTGAAGCAACTGTATCATCATATCCTCCGAGATTTCACGCGGAAGGGCGATTATTTTGTAGGTATTTTTGCCAAAATTTTCAATTTCGATACCAAAATTGGAAAATAATTCCAGGATGGCGTCAATGGCCATAGCCCGTTCCGCATCGACGGTAATCATTCGAGGCATTAGTAAAAGCTGGGAAGGGAAATTGTCGATACTTCGTAGAAATTTATCCAGAAAAATACACTTTTGCATCGCAAACAAATCGATAAAAATAAGTCCCGTATCGGATTCAAAAATGGCGAATTTTCCTTCCCAAAATGTTCCTATAAAACGCCAAAGTAGGCGATCATCGGGCAGTGTTTCCTGAGGGAAATTTTTTAAATTCTGTTCATAGGATAGCTGAAAGATTCGGCAGGGAATCTCCGTTTCATTCTCGGAAAAGCTATTCCTATCCATGGGAGATGGGTAAGATTTTTCCGCTATCTTTTGTTCCGCGTTACCTAAGCGATGGGTATTCCGGTAATGCAAGGGTATTCCAACTATATTTTTTCGAAAAACAGAGAACATTTCCGGCGAAGCTAATTGTGTCGATGAAGGCGTTTCCTTGAAAGTCGTATCCGGTTCTTTTCCGGAGATACGAAGCTGTCCTATTTTTTTGCGTAGAGCATCGGTTATTGCATTTTCTAAAAAATTTTTAACTAAGTAATCGCTTTTAAAGCGCACTTCTTTTTTCTGTGGATGAACATTGAAATCGACAAAATTACCATAAAAATTCAGAAATAGAAAAGCTCCCACGTTTATTGCCTGGGACTTAATCATCGCATAGGTATCGCGCACAATACGCATAATCGCCAGATTCGTAACATGGCGACGATTTACAAAAATTAAAAAATCGGGTTTGGTTACTAATCCATCAACCGCGGGTTCAAATAGGATTCCTTTTAAATGAATATGTTCGCTTTGATGATCCAATGTTATATATTGGTCGAAGTGGCCAAATAGAATTTCCGTGCGCTCTTTCAAATCCTTCGATTCCGGAGAAACAAAAATTAATTTTCCATTTTTATAAAGCTCAAATCTAATATTTGGTTCCGCAAGAATAAATGTGCGCATGACTTTAATGATGTGCGTTGCCTCCGTTGATATCGACTTTAAAAATTGTTTTCGGGCTGGAATTTTTTCAAATAAATTGCGTATTTCGATCAATGTTCCACAATTACAGCTGCACATTTTTTGATAAATTTTTTTGCCCGAATCGTAGCGAATTTCCGTACCGCCAGAGCCGTCATTGGTCTGCATCAGTACTTGAGCAACGCTAGCAATTGACGCTATGGCCTCACCGCGAAAACCAAAGGTCTGCAAAACTTCCAAATCTTTTATGGTCATTAATTTGCTCGTTGCATTGCGTTCAAAGGCGAGGGCTGCATCCTCTTCGTTCATCCCGATACCATCGTCGGCAATGGATAGAAATGCGTCGCCACCGCCATTAAATTTTACCACAATGTGTTTCGCTTTTGCGTCAATACTGTTCTCAATGAGCTCTTTAATAATCGATGCCGGGCGCTCAATAACCTCGCCCGCAGCAATTTGATTAATAATAGTTTCTGGAAGAAGATGGATTGTTGCCATAAAACCTTGCCTAACGATGAGTTTTTTTACTGGTCGCTCAAGTGCAAATTCAAATTGAGATTATTCAACACTTTTTTCCTGAATTTTCGCCGCATACGCTCCATCGGCTACAGCAGTTGTGTGTGCTTGTTTGCGAAAAAAATAAGGTCGTTAATCTGATTTCACGCAAGAATATTGACCAAATCATCGAAGCGCACCTGCTACCGAGTTTGGCAATTTTGAAAAAATTTTCATTTACCGAGCGTACAATGATTTTGGATGTCGGCACAGGTGGTGGTTTTCCTGGAATTCCTCTGGCCATTGCAACACCACATGCCCATTTCACATTGGTGGATTCCATTGGAAAAAAGATTCGGGCTGTGGAAGAATTTGTCACCGCGTTGGAACTAAAAAACGTAACCTGTATCATTGATCGCGCAGAGAATTTGAAAAAAAAATATGATTATATCACCGGACGCGCCGTTGCAAATATTGTCGATTTTCGCCGTCTGGTGGAACCGC
The DNA here is from genome assembly GCA_031255715.1 of Puniceicoccales bacterium. Lineage (GTDB taxonomy): Bacteria > Verrucomicrobiota > Verrucomicrobiia > Opitutales > LL51 > LL51. Next base: position 3,447 of record JAIRRZ010000008.1, on the reverse strand, counting down.
TACGAAAACCCAATGGAAAGATTTTATATCTTACCGGCGGTGATATTATGCCGGAAAACAATATGGAAATTATCGATCTTTTTACGCTTTGTCCACAGCTCTACTGCAAAACGAAAAAATTATTGGTCATTTACCCACCAACTGCGTAGGGCGAAACACAAACATTGCACGATTTCTCGCATGTCTCTTACGATTGCTTTGGCAATCGGAATCAGTTATAGGTTTTGACAATGCCCTCCACAAGTTTTGTCCAGCCATCGACGAGTACAAAAAGCATCATTTTAAACGGTAATGAAATCGTCATTGGTGATACCATCATCATTCCCATTGCGAGCAAAATATTTGAAACAATCATATCGATTGCGATAAAGGGCAAATAGAGTAAAAATCCGATTTGAAACGCATCCGTCAATTCAGATACAACGAATGCTGGAACTAATACCAATAAATTGCCTTCTTTAAGGTTTTTTTGCATCTGTTCCGGCCAAATTCGTTTTGCAGTTTTCAAAAAAAATGCTCGTCCGCGTGCCTTCGTGTGCCGCTCCAAAAATCGCTTTAGAGGTCCACAGGTTTCCGTTAATTTTGGCTCAAATGATGCGATATTGTTCATGTCGAAGTTCATGCTACGGGCGATATCGAGTGTTTCCTGCATCACCGGATACATGATATATATCGTCAACATGATTGCCATGCCATTGAGAACCATATTCGGCGGTACCTGTTGGACTCCAAGTGCATTGCGAATTAAACTTAAAACACTCGAAATTTTCACAAAAGATGTGACCAAAAGCAGTAGGAACGGTGCCATTGACAATGAGATCAATAGCGTAATAATAACTGTAGGATCTAGCGTAAAACTGTTCATTTGTTATAAAATTCGATGATACGCACCCCGATTCTTCCATCGATATCCAATAATTCTCCGGTTCCGATTGGCATATCATTTGCGCAGATCGTCACAGGCGCTTCGATTGAATTTCCACACTCGAAAGTATATCCTTCCTTTACTTTTTCTAGCTCACCGATTGTGATTTTTTGTCGTCCCGTTTCAAATGTCAAAACAATGGACATCTTTTCTAAGGGAATGGATGAATAAATATTTGTATTTTTTGCGAGTGTCGATTGCTTAGCCAATTCCTCGACGGCTGGCTGCTCATAGTTCACTTGCTGTGCTTCCAATGAATGTATTTGTTCAGCTAGGAGATTATCCATGTGTGGCGCCTGTGTGTCAGCATGAATATCTTGAATTGTTTTTTCTGCAAATTGTGGATCGATGCTATTCTCTCCCCCATCCACTGCAGTGGCATCATTGATTTGTACAGTATCATCGGTACTTGTACGGCTTACATCGTCGTCATCGTCTTCTTTGGACTCATTGATTTCGGCATTGTTTTCGTCCTCCATGGAATGATTTTCTCCGGATATTTCCGTGATGCTTTCTGATGCGTTTTCTTCCGGATCTTTTTCGTTATTTTCCTTATCGTCCATGGCATGGATATTTTCTTCTCTGGACTGCATGGGTTCTCTTTCGTTATCATCCATTATTGAAGTTCCTCCATTTTTTTGTTTTGATATCAAATTTTCTTGACTTTTTGGCATTGCGCTGTCCGCTGCTTGTTTCAATTGAGTAGGTAAATGATTTTTCTGTGTTTGCGACGCAGATGGTGTGGACAAATTGGCATTACCGGAAGATATTGCTTTTATTTTAGCGAGTTCCGCATCCAGTTGCGATGTATCGACCTTCTCGCCATCACTTGCCTGCGGTGGTATTGGCAGTGGTCCACTTGAATCGCTTCCTGTAGCAGCCATCGGAATGGATAACGCAGCCATGTTATCCGTGTCGATGTCCATATTTTCTTGGTTATTTGCATCGTCTGAAACATCGTGAACCTCCTGTTGTTCCATCATAGCATCAGCGGTTGCGGCATTATCGCTTTCTTCCGACAAATTATCCAGGCCGGAAAGATCAACTAATATAACATCATCTTCACCCATATTTCACCCATCATTCAAAAATTATTGAGCAATGCCTGTAATTTGATTTACAACAAAGCCCGACGAAGCAAGACTTCCTCGAATACTTATTCCCCCCAAATTTAAAATACCCATTTTTTTTTGATTAGCAAGTTCGTGTTGATCTAAAAAAATAATGTCTTTTTCACACAAATCGCGGTAATGTTTTTGCGCTAGTAACGTTGTTCCAAGGCGAACATTATAGGCTATTTTCAGTTGATTGAGGTTACGTAATCGCGTGGTATTAGTAATTTTTTTTGAAAATAATGCCAGAATTTCGTGTGGAGCTACGAGTGTACCTGCCGTTATACGCTGTTTATCATTTTTTACAATAAAATCTAACCCAGTTGAGGAGTCGTAGGATACCGCTTCGATCGAATCAATGGTAATCACTGTTTTTAGGCAATTTGAAAAATAGTCGCACAGTGGTTGCGTTGCTGTTTGCAAGACAAGTAGACGTATTTCTTGGGGAACGGAAAAAAGATCAATACCAAAAAATTTGTTCGAAAAAATTGCTAATTCCGGTAATATTTCTAAAAATAAAGAGCATTCATGTCCAGCTATTGTCAATTTGATGGCGACTGAAGACGAAGCTCCATGCCTGTTAATTGTTGCCAAAAATGTTTTTTCTCCACATGGAAAGGAAAATCGTACGTCCTTACCATAGAAAATATTTTCAATGAAAATGTCATGCTTTGTTGCTTTTTTCAAAATCAATTCTTGTTCCATCCATTATCTTTACTAAGAAAGTTTTTTAAAAATGCCAACTTTTTTTGAATTTTTTATGGAAGCTTCGCAAAAAAGTTAGCCAAAGGGCTCCGTCTATGGGGCGCTGCCCCATACCCCGCAAGGAGTCCGGACTCCTTGACCTCGGTATGCGGCCGAACCATGCGAAAATTTCGCATGGTCCGGCCGCACAGGTCTTTAATTAAAAATATTAAAGCCCCCGCCCGCGGCGAAGCCGCGGGCGGGGGCTAGGACCCCCGGTCGTCCGGTACCACGGGCGCCGCCCGAGGTTCCGGACGCAATCCCGGTCCAGGGGATGGATCCCCTGGCGGGGATTCTAAGGGCGCGCAGCCCTTAGGAACCAGAGGGCTCCGCCCTCTGGACTCCCGCAAGGAGTCCGGACTCCTTGACCTCGGTATGCGGCCGAACCATGCGAATTTTCGCATGGTCCGGCCGCACAGGTCTTTAATTAAAAATATTAAAGCCCCCGCCCGCGGCGACGCCGCGGGCGGGGGCTAGGACCCCCGGTCGTCCGGCACCTCGGGCGCCGCCAGAGGTTCCGGACGCAATCCCGGTCCAGGGGATGGATCCCCGGGCGGGGATTCTACGGGCGCGCCGCCCTTAGGACCCAGAGGGCTCCGCCCTCTGGACTCCCGCAAGGAGTCCGGACTCCTTGACCTCGGTATGCGGCCGAACCATGCGAATTTT
>JAIRRZ010000006.1 GCA_031255715.1 Puniceicoccales bacterium | reverse complement strand
CCCCGCCCACACCCTCCGTCACACTCGTACCCTCCACGCCCCCCGTCCGATCAGTCCGGCACCACGGGCGCCGCCCGAGGTTCCGGACGCAACCCCGGTCCAGGGGATGGATCCCCTGGCGGGGATTCCTAAGGGCGCGCAGCCCTTAGGCTTCAATCTTTTCAATCGACCATCAATAAAGTTTTGACTATTTTTTATTCATGTGTTCATTTTAGTTGTGTTGTTATCGGTCATTGTCCCCATCTACTGCAAGCCACCTGAATTTTTGCAAGAATGCATTGATAGTATTCTCACGCAAACCTTTGGCGATTTTGAATTAATTTTAATCAATGACGCATCACCGGATAACTCAACGGGTTTATTACGGAAAGACACGCTTAGGGATCGGCGAATTAAATTAATTCATTTTTGCAAAAATCGAGGTGTTGCTACTGCTCGTAATGTTGGACTATGTATTGCGCAGGGTAAATATGTTGTATTCATTGATGCGGACGATATCATAGACATATCGTACTTCGAAACTTTAATTACAATTGCCGAACAATTTTCTTTAGATATCGTCACTACAAGCACAAACAATTTTTGTACAACGGAGCAACTGAAACTCATTTATCCCTTTTATTTGAATGCAAAAATTAACAATATTCCACTACGCACATTGAGTGTTCAGCATTTTATTTGTCGACTTTTTCGTCGTTCTGCAATTGAATCGCTTACCTTCGACGAACATCTACACACGGGCGAAGACATTTTATTCATTCATCGGGCAATGCTTGCCGCAACAAGATGCATAGAAATTCGATATCGCGGCTATTGCTATCGCCATGCACCGAAAGATTTAATGCAAAATTATTACAAAAAATTTGCTCATCAAAAATGTGTATCACTATCGTTACAGCAAAGAATTTCAGAAATGTTATATCTAGTTGACCAACTGAGTGAATTGAAAATTTTTTCAAAAACAAATAGAGATACACGTTTTATTGATTATTTTTCGCTGCGTCGACTGTTGCGTTACTCCAACTTTATCTGGGATTTGAAAGAAAAAAAAGATCAGGAGACTTACTGGCAAAGGTTTTGTATTTTATTTTATACAAAATTCTCACAACAAATAATTCCATGTTTTAGTATCTATATTGGTTGGATATTTTCGCATACTAAACCCTTTTTCGGCATACGTTTCTTCATTTATTGGGCGCGAATTTTCTGGGAATTGTATAACATAAGACAAAATTTTTACCGCTTCACGCGAATTATTAAGCTTGTTTGGAAGGGCTATGTATGTTGAAAATTATTATTAATGCAGATGATCTTGGAGGATTTCAAACGAGTAACGACGCAGTTTTCACATTGATGGCACTGCATAAAATTTCAAGTAGTACAATTATGGCAAATGGTCCATTTTTTGCAGATGCGGTTACACGTGCTAAAAATTTTCCCCACTACTCCTTTGGTGTACATCTCAATATTTCACAATTTTTCCCATTAACTTCCAACGTTGTTTTCCAGCGATCCGGAATACTTGATGTTCAGGGTGCTTTTCGTTACCGAAAATTTATTGTCCCAACGCCCGCTCTCATCTGCGCCATTCAACAGGAATGGACCACACAAATTGCCAAAGTTTACGATTCGGGAATTAAAATCAGCCACATCGATTCTCATCAACATGTCCATACACGTCTTTGGATGTATCCTGTTTTAAAATTTCTTTGCCAAAGATTTAATATTAAAAAAATTCGTTCCAAGTTTGGACGTCATAAACTTTCACGGAGCGGTTATTTTCTAAAGCGTATTGTTCGCCAATTTCGAGGAATGCTACATCGTACAATTCAAACTCAAATGTTAGGGGTATGCTCTCCCGATCATTTCGCCTGCCTCAGTGATGGACTAGACTTTCTTTCTTCGAAAAAAATTAATACTGATCTAATCATCGAACTTATGTGTCATCCAGGTGTCCCAAAATTTGAAAGCGATCTATCCACTTTGCTCGGCTCCTACGAAGACAAAATATGCTCTCCATATCGACTCACTTCCTACCATGAATTATGAAACTCAATAAAAAAAGACCATGTGATAATTGAAGGAAAACTGGCCTCTCTTCCTTACAATTATACGATCATGGACTTCTTTTTTACATTGAAGTCAATATGTAATTATGATTCACTTCGTGCAGCGATAAGACCACAAATTCCGTTTGCTAATTCATCAGCTGCTGATTCAATACCCGTTCCCAAAAAACGACCAAGTACAACGCCAAGTGTATGGCATATACCTTTAGCAAGATTTTGTTTGTCCTCTGGCTTAAGTTTTTTACACCAGCCACAGCAACCCGTAGCAATTTCGGCAACTCCATCACTTTGTAATACAGTGAACATAGTCTGGATCAATATGGGAGTTATTTCATCCATTTGTTGATCAATGAAATTTTCCAAACGCATGATAACCTCCTCGGGAATATCAGGCACAATCAAATGTTGGATTATCATGATGATGTCATTCATAACATTGCATTTTACCAAGTTAATGATACCATCCTGCTCCGTAACAGCATCGGCAACAAAAGTGTACATTGCTAAAGCTTCGCGTGCAGAACGCCCGGTATGTGTAACATATTCAAACGTTTGGGGATTCCGAAGCGCAAGCATAAAGAACTCTTGAAAAGAGCCTTCATTCACGCATCCCTCTCGCAACATTTTTTTGATTCCTGCCATCAATAATTTGGTGAACTCCGGTAGTGCAGCAAACATATTCCTTCCAAGCAGGATGAATATTATTTCGGCCAAACCTCTTTCTTGTTGCTCAGAAGATATCTGATGCCACCTAATCCCGTCCTCCTCTTGCAACAAAATCGAACCACAATCTTGGTCTGACAATGCTCCTACCAAACTCAAACCTTGGCTTAGAATCGAACCCAAATCTTGGCTTGCTGATGCCCGTATTCCTTGGCTTGACGATACCTCTGTCGAATTCAGAGTCAAACCCAAATCATGGCTTGCTGATGCCCGTATTCCTCGGCTTGGCGATGTTTGCATCAAATCCATTCGCCTTGGTGCCCCTACTGCAGCCAAACTTTGATTTTGTATCGAACCCCAATCACGGCTTGCAACTTCCCGGGTCAAACCCCAATCATGCGGACTATAATCATGGTTTGCTGATGCCCCTCGCGGTTGCTGCGGTTGTGTATGCGGAATGCCATTAAGACCTGATAATGGTACATTCTGCCCATTCATGGTCATAATTCCTCGACATGCAAAATGTCCTGTAGCACGAACATCACTGTAGGAAAATATGCTTCCTCCAAGTGCTGCAACCAATAAACGAATTTTAGTGTTTGTTTTCATAGCGGCACCATTATAACAGCTTTTTTTACTTTTTGCAAAAGTTTTTTGCAAAAAAATAAAATTTCACATTTTTTCCTGCATTTTACAGCTATAATACGGGTATTGTGAGAATCATTTTTCAGCAAATTCTCATTTTCATTTCCCAATTTGTGGTTGCAGCTAATGGCGAGTTTTTTATAAATAGCCCCACTTTTAATGGGTAATTCTTCTATATTTTTCAGCTGTGAATCAATTTTTTTGGCTATTTTGTTCTTTGGTGCATCAATTTTCGTCCACGAGTTGGGACATTTTTTAGCGGCAAAGCGAAGAAAGTTATTTGTGCCGCGCTTTTCGATCGGATTTGGACCGCGAATTTTCTCTAAAACCATCGGTGAAACGGAATTTTGTCTCTCGCTTTTGCCATTCGGTGGCTATGTTACACTTCCGCAACTAATGGAAGCAAAAAAGCTCGAAGGGAATTACAAAATTCCCGAAACAGCTAAGCCAATATCCAAGGCAGATAAAATTATTGTTTCGGTGATGGGAGTGGTTTTTAATATTATTTTCGCATTTATTCTGGCTACCATTCTCTGGAAAATAGGTATTCGGTACGCTCAAAGTACGACCAATAACATCGTAGGCTACGTTCACTCAGAAATCAAACTTCCAGATGGAACAAAAGTCTCCAGCCCTGCAAAAGTAGCTGGTATCGAAGTGGGCGACGCAATTATAGCCATCGATGGACGAAAAACCCATGATTTTGGAGACATTATTCACGGAATTGCCCTCGGAAAAAAGCGCGATCAACATAGTCCTCTATCAACCGTTACCCTTATGCGAAAAGAAGAACAAAAAGAATTGACACTACGTCCGGTACTCATTGAGCAAAATGCGCGCTCTAAAGAATCTATTCGCATTATTGGCATCGAAACTTTCCAAGAATTAGTTATTTCGAAAATTTATAAAAATTCCCCCGCGGAACAGGTCGGGCTACAAGTTGGCGATAAATTATGCGCCATCGATGGCACCCCACTCCTCTCCTACTCCCAGCTCAATGATATTCTGAAAGATTCGCCGAATATCCAATTGACCGTTGAACGCTCCGGAAAACGGATTACCGTTGCTGTAAAAGCCCAATCCTTTCCTTTGAATTGTCCTTACATGAAATTAACAACAACGGACGGCGTTTTAGAGCTTTTTCCATCCTTTGGCAAAAACAATTTCATGAAGGATCCCTGCAAAGATACCTGTGAGTTGCAGCTATTATCGCTATCCTCAGAATTTCAGAAAAAATATCCAGAGTTACATACCGAAAGCAAGGTAACGGTAATCCATGGACAGGCGGTACAAAATTTTTCGGATGCCCTATTTGTTTGCCAAAATACGATTAAAACGCCAATCGAAATAACCATTGATCATACTCACCTTCGCCTTATAATTGAAAAAGTAAAATTTGTTCCTCCAGAAAATCACCAAAGCTTTGGCGTCGAATTAAAGGGAACACAGGTCCTGTGCCATAAAAATCCATTGGAACAAATTGCTCAAAGTGCATACCTTACCTTTCTAACCCTAAGCAGCTTGATTTCACCATCATCCGATATTCATCTAAAAAATCTCATGGGGCCGCCTGGAATTATAAAAACCTTAGATACATTTGCAACCTATGATTTTCGCTTACTGCTTTGGTTTGTTATCGTTTTAAATGTCAACCTCGCGATCTTTAATTTACTTCCACTGCCCATTCTCGATGGAGGAATTATCGCTCTAATTTTGTTGGAATTACTTTTACGCAAGAAAATTGCCCTTAATATCATGGCAGGCGCTCAGCTTGTTTTCATGTTTTTATTTCTCGGTCTTGTGGTTTATATCAGCTTTTTCGATATCAATCGCATCCTAGGCGAAAAAGTTATGGAAAAAAAATATCAAAAGCAACAACGCTTAGGTATTAATGAACAATTCGTTTGGAATGGCCTGAGTTTCGAATAAAAATCACTTCCCATCCGAACTAAAGCGCCCCGCTCCCATGAAAAGAAAGGAAAAAAGTAACACGGCTAGCGAGGCGTTGAGTAAGAATTCTACATCAAAAAAATTTTTTGAAGAAGACCAAGCCATCAGAAGTTTGAGAAAAAACACCAAAGAAAGCAAGATACAATTGGTGCGAAAAAAGAACCCAATGAGAAAACACATTCCCGATAAAATTAGAATTACGGAAGAGAAAACTCCCCATACGCCTGGCCAAAACGTAATGCCAATGGTACTAAAAATAGCCCCAAACGCTTGCAATGATAGCATACCTCCTGCAAAATAGCGGATACCAAATGCTATGAAAAACAATCCTATTACTAACCGAATAAACAGTTTTCCAAAATTTTCTTTTTCCCAAAAACTCGCAACATTTTTCATGGACACCTCTTACATTGAAAAAAAACTTTTCGGCAATGCAAACTTTTCAATTCTTATTATCATATTCTATCCTAGGATATCCAAAAACTTTCCTCAATATAAAAAAATGGAACCTGCTCGACATAACAGCTTTATTTTCAATTGAGATTTCAATGGTTGTCAAGTATTTAAAAAATACTTTTAGAGCTAGCAAAACGCCAAAGCAAAAGAAAAAATATCCTTTATCGATGCTAATCACTTTCTATTAGTTTTACTTGTGCGCCTTAGTTTGAAAGTTATTCCCAATGCTACGCGCTCTGAAATAATTGTCAGAGAAAATGGCGACTTGAAAGTCAAAGTGCAAACGCCACCCGAAGATGGCAAAGCCAATAAAGCGGTAATCCAACTGCTTGCTAAATACTTTAAGGTCCCTAAAAACCGCATTAGGATCATCGCCGGCGAAAAATCATCCCAAAAAATTATTGAAGTATTTGATTTGCCAAACGAAAATACCTTAACCAAATAGAACCATGCGGATCCAAAAATTTTTGTCCCAATGCGGCTATTGTGCGCGACGAAAGGCGGAAGTACTCATCGCAGAATCCCGTGTTACCATTAACAGTCAACCGGCTAAAATCGGCCAAATTATTGATGAAACGAGCGATATTGTCAAAGTAGATCAAGTGCGCATCCGTAATATGCCAAACGAAACTATCGTACTTCTGCTCAATAAACCACGCGGCATTGAATGTACGGCACCAAATAAATATAACGTTGGAAAAACAGTTTTTGATTTTATTCCGCGGCCATTCATCCGCGAACGATTTCTCTACTGCGGCCGCCTCGATAAAGAAAGCCAGGGCATGCTCATTCTTACCAATAATGGCGATTTTGCTAACCGTCTTACCCATCCGAGTACTAATATCACAAAAGTTTATTCCGTAACCCTATCGAAACCGATTACCAAGGATCATATCGCAAAAATGTTACAGGGCTTCGAAGATGAAGGTGAATTCCTAAAAGCGGAAAAAATTTTGGAATGCCACCAAAGCAATGGCCATCAGATCCTCGAAATCCATCTAAAACAAGGCCGTAAGCATGAAATTCGCCGCATGATTGAAAAATGTAACAGCCATGTACATCGCCTGAAACGTATCCAAATTGGGCAGCTAAAACTGAAAAATCTCAACGTCGGTGATATTAAACTGCTCGCTCAGGAAGATATTAATAGGCTTTTTATATAAAATTGCGGAAATTACGTAAGCATTTACAATCGTCCGTTTAAAGAATATGAAAAATATAGAGAATTAGCTGAAATACCTAATAAATTATCGGCAGGATATCGGAGAGTTTTTAGGGAAACTGACATGAACGAAAAAGTTATAATCCAGCTCGCAAATGCCTTTTATCCGCCAGGAGAATGGACATGGATGAGTCGAAAAATCTTGAGCATGAGTACATGCGCCATATCAAAAACTTCTTTAGACAATTTCCCAGGAAACACGCAGAAGAAATCCTTAACTATTATAATATAAACGTGTCTACATTGCAAAGCATGTTGCTTCATAAACTTTTCGATTTAACGCGCACCCTTAAAGGGGGCATTGGCCTGCTGAATACTTTCACCCAGGAAGTGAAAAAATCCGGTTTGTCGAATGTCCATCACTTAATCTCAACTCATGACTTAGTTTTAGTGAAAAAGTAATAAAATTAATAGCGCTTTTGCTTAAAGACCAAAGCGTTGGATTACTTCATCCCCCAGACGATCATAGGCCTTGGCACCGCTACTCATTTTATCGTAGTCAAAGATAGATTGACCAAAGCTGGGCGCTTCGCTCAGACGAACAGAACGGGGAATTACCGTTTCAAAGGCCAGCTGTGGAAAATGCTTTTGAACATCGTCGGCAATTTGACGCGATAAATTAGTACGAATATCGAACATGGTCATTAAAATTCCTCCAACTTCCAGCGATGGATTAATGCCCCGTGTATGTAAATCTTCTACGACGCTCAAAATCTGACTAAGTCCTTCAAGGGCTAAATATTCGCATTGTAGCGCCACAATAAGCTTATCCGCACAGGCTAAACTATTCATCGAAATTAATCCCAATGCCGGCGGACAATCCAAAATGATAGCCCGAAAACGATTGGAACTTTTTATGGGTGAAAGGCATTGGCGCAGGCGCATTAAATAATCTCCTTTCTGACTCAACTCCACTTCGATGGCTGCCAAATCGACTTCCGCAGGAATAATAGAAAGATTTTTTTGTGCCGTTTCCTTAACACGATCAATTGCATCGGCCTCGCCATGGAGTACATCGTATAAACTACCTCCGTTTTCTTTTTTTAATCCAAGCCCACTCGTTGTGTTGCCCTGGGGATCGAGGTCGATGAGAAGTGTGGGCACTTCTTTTCGAGCCAGCGAAGCAGACAAATTAATTGCCGTCGTTGTCTTACCAACTCCGCCCTTTTGATTTGCGATCGAAAAAATAGTCGCCGTCATATCTTCCCTATGTTAATTTATCCACGCAGTTCAAATGTAGAATTTTGACGAATTTGCATAACTAATCGTTCGAAAACCTGATCGATTTCCTTATCCGATGGCGTTTTTTGATCATTTTTAAAAGACAAATTTAAACCCAAACTCTTTTTATTTCCTGGCAAATTCGTACCCTGATAGATGTCAAAAATTACAATTTCAACGGCCGAAAAAATGCCCTTCGAAATTTCTGCTGCCATGAGTTGAATTTCATCGACAACCCGCTGAGCCGGACAATTCCCGCCGACAATGAGCGAAATATCGCGCTTCGCAACAGGAAAATAACTGAAAGATTTATATTTTTCGTCCTTGTTTTCTTGTTCAAACAAAGAAACTTTCACAAATATTTCTCCGGCAATCAACGGCATTTTAAATATTTTCACCTCTTCATCGCCTAAAAATCCAATATATGCTTCCACAGACTTCGTTTCTAAATCACCAATTCTAGCGGAATATCCCTCCTTAAAGGGAAAAATTTTAAGCTCTTTTATCGGGCTAAAGGGCTCATTACTCGCCAAATTCCAAATGTGACGCATCAGATTTTTGGCATTGAAAAACGTAGGTCGTTCGAAATAATCCCAATGCATATCCCGTGATTCCGTGGGTATTAAAAATGCTACGGCAATCAGCTCTTCGAAAGATTCACCTAATTTTCTTACAACATGACCAAATTCAAAAAATTTTCCATAGCGATTATCATTCTGCAAGTTATAGCGAAAATTTTCGACCAATCCAGGAATTAACGATATTCGTAGATGCGTCTGATCATCGAGTAAAGGATTTACTATCGCTAGTGCCTCAGTTGATTTACAACACAGCGAGTAATTATAGCACTCATTAAAACCATTGTTTGCTAAAAATTGTGCGATTAATTTACGCTTTCTCACGCTGGCTAGCGATTCTTGATCCGTAACTTGTGCGGTAACCGAAACTTCCGGAATTTTATGAACACCATACACCCGTAAGCATTCTTCGACAAGATCGATGGGGCGCGTCACCTCCCAGCGATAAGAAGGGGATTCAACTACCCATGGTCCCAAATGGCTACGATTGACGGTGTACTGCAGGCGCTCCAATAGGCCAGCAATCGCATCATCATCGATCGAAAATCCTAAAATCTTTCGGACAAAATTTGGATTTAACTCAATTTTTTTCGTTGGAGAAGGCAGCTGCTTCGGTGTTTTTTTTATCGGCGCAGCTAATTCCGCACCGCAGCAATCCATAAGCATTTGGGCAGCAATTTTTCCAAAATTTTCCGTTTGAGCAACATCGACATGGCGTGCATAGCGATGGGCACTGTCCGTGGCAATGGCCAACTTTTTTGAAGTTTTACGCACACTATCGGCGGCAAAACAGGCACTTTCTAACACGATTTCCGACGTCGTCTCCGTAATTTTTGTCGCCTCTCCACCGATCACTCCCGCGATTGCCAATGGGTGGTCTTCATCGCAAATCATTAGCGTTTCTCCATCAACTTCGTGTGTTTTTCCATCAAGTGTAGCAATTTTTTCACCACTTTTAGATTGACGAATAATGATTTTGTGACCTATCTTTCTACGATCGAAGGCGTGGAGCGGCTGCCCATAGGCCAGCATTACCCAATTCGTAATATCCACAATATTATTCACAACGGAAATGCCTACCGCCTCCAAATCGCGGCGAATCCAATCCGCACTTTTTTCAACTTTTATGCTTTTTAAAACGATTGCTGAGTAGAACTCGCAGTTTTCAGATTCAACGCAAATTGTTAAATCGTCACCCCAATTGTTTGGAGGAAAATTTTCTTCAATCTGTGGCACAACGATAGGCCGTATCGGTAAATCATACCAAGCTGCAAGCTCCCGTGCGATACCATAATGGCAAAGCGCATCACCGCGATTAGTTGTTAATTCCAGCTCAAAAACAACATCATTATCTCCAAAAATTTCATGAATCTTTGTCCCCAAAGGCCAACTTTTTTCTAAAATAAGCAACCCCGCATGGTCCATCCCTAGGCCCAGCTCGCGACTACTACACATCATGCCATCGGATTCAACTCCGCGAAGTTTCGATTTTTTTATTCTAATATTACCGGGCAATATCACCCCAGGTAGCGCAACCGGAACATAATCATTTTGCTTAAAATTTTTTGCCCCACAAACAATTTGTCGAATATTTCCATCGCCGATATCGACCTGACAGACACTTAGGTGATCCGAATTGGGATGATCCATAAAATTGAGTATTTTTCCTACAACCACCAAATCATTCTCAGCGAACCCCCTACGGGTAACCGACTTAACTTCAAAGCCAACTTTTATAAATGTTTCCGCAATACCGTCAGGCGTATCCCATAAATCGACAAATCGCTTTAGCCAACTCAAACTTATTCTCATTGTTGAAAAGCAATTTCAGCAAAAATCATCATAACGCAAAACAAATTTTCAGAAAATACTCCACAAAAAAATTACATGGAAAATATTTTGAATAGAAATAAAATTGAAAGCAGTTTACAAAAATGAAAAATCAATCAATAAAGCATTCGGACCAGGCATTTTTCAAAACAATTTTGAGAATTGCTGCGAAGTAAGCTTGATGCTTACTGAAATCTTTCAACCGCAAGTCTTATTTCTAGAACCTTCGATAGCAACCCAAATGAGATTGACATCGGCTGGGCTCACTCCGGAAATTCGCGATAGCTGGCCCAATGTCGTCGGACGAATTTTTTCTACTTTTTGGCGACTTTCTGTGCGTAAACTTTTCACACAATCATAGGTAAAATCTTGTGGAATTTTCACAAAATCTAGCTCCTTTATTTTTTCGACCTGTCGCAGCTCACGCGCTAGATATCCTCCATATGAAATGCGATACTTCACAGCCTCCTGAATCGTACGGCTTTCCGCTAAAAATTCCGAAGGAAACACAATTTCTTCGTCATTACGCAGAAGATGCGTCGCAATTGAATCGCCTCCCGATAAGTTTTTACTAAAAATAGTGCACCAATGGTCGATGGCCGCTTGGTTTTTTTCGATAACTTCAATTCGCCGTTTCGGTAGTAAGCGATATTTTTTTACATAAGAAACGAGACGGCATTCCGCACTTCCATGATTTAGCAATAGACGATATTCCGCGCGACTTGTAAACATTCGGTAAGGCTCATCCGTTCCTTTTGTAACCAGATCGTCAATGAGAACACCGATGTAGGCATCGTGGCGCTGTAGGATGAGTGGGGCTTCGCCGCGAACTTTCGCCACAGCATTAATTCCGGCAACGATGCCTTGGCCAGCCGCTTCCTCGTAGCCCGACGTTCCATTAATCTGCCCTGCCAAAAATAATCCATCGACAATCTTCGACTCCAGCGACGGATACAATTGCGTCGGCGGAGCATAATCGTACTCCACAGCATAGGCCGGACGCACAATTTGTGCATATTCCAATCCGGGAATTGTTTGCAAAATTTTCATCTGCACATCGATCGGTAAACTCATCGATAACCCATTAATATACCACTCATCCGTATCATTGCCCTCCGGCTCTAAAAACAATCGGTGAGTATCTTTGTCTGGAAATTTAACACATTTGTCCTCAATACTGGGACAATAACGCGGGCCAATCCCTTTAATTTCTCCAGAATAAAGCGGCGACAAGTGTAAATTTTTTCGAATCATATCCCGTGTTGTGGCACTGCTATGGGTAATCCAGCAGGAACGATTATCTAACCTATCATTCTGAGAACGTGATATAAAAAAGTTTGAATATTTTTGGGGAAATTTTTCGCCACCTCGAGAATCGTAGAATGCAAATTTTTGAGGTATAAAGTCACCGATTTGCTCCTCGCATTTTTGAAAATCGATCGTCGAACCTAATATTCGCGGAGGTGTTCCTGTTTTCATACGTCCCAACTCAATGCCACAATTTTTTAGCGAATCCGATAGCGCGTTTGATGCAAAATCTCCCAGCCGTCCTCCGCCAATTTTTTGAGAACCAATGTATATCAATCCTCGCAAAAACGTCCCCGCTGTGAGAATAACTGCTCTTGCTTCGAAATTCAATCCAATATCGGTTCTAACACCACAAACTTTATCTCCTTCTTTTACCAATGCTTGCACCTCAGCTTGTAAAATTTTGAGATTTTTCATGCGCTCTAAAATGTATTTCATGCGAAATTGGTAAGCTTTTTTATCACATTGTGCCCGCGGAGACTGTACCGCTGGACCTTTTGATGCATTGAGAAGTCGGAATTGTATGGCCGTTTGATCCGCATTCATTGCCATTTCGCCGCCCAAAGCATCGATTTCACGGACAATTTGTCCTTTCGCTTGCCCACCTATTGCCGGATTACAACTCATTTGCGCAATCGTATCAAGGTTCCATGTCAATAGCAAAACTTTTGTACCACACCGCGCCGCTATGAGTGCCGCTTCGCATCCTGCATGTCCTGCTCCACAAACAATGATATCGAAAATTTTTTCCCTCACAATGATTTACCTAGCGAACTAATCGTTACCATAAATTCAAGCGCTAATATTCCGATCCCTAAGGGCTGCGCGCCCTTAGGAATCCCCGCCAGGGGATCCATCCCCTGGACCGGGGTTGCGACCGGCACCTCGGGCGCGGCCCGTGGTGCGGGACGGGGGGGTCCTGAAACCCCCGCCCGCGGCTTCGCCGCGGGCGGGGCTTTAATATTTTTAATTAAAGACCTGTGCGGCCAAACCATGCGAAAATTTCGCATGGTTTGGCCGTGTACCGAGGTCAAGGAGTCCGGACTCCTTGCGGGGTATGGGGCAGCGCCCCATAGGTGGAGCCTTCTGGTACCAATATAAAAAAACTTGACAACAACCAAAAATCGATCAAAAGTAGAAATCATTATTTAACAGCATGAAAATTTGGCATCCATTTACTCAGGAAAAGACAGCGATTACTCCGCTTAAAATTATTCGAGGAGAGGGTGCCTATTTATTCGACGAGCTTGGGAAAGAGTACTTAGACATGATTTCCAGTTGGTGGACAAATATTTTAGGGCATGCCAATGGAGAAATCGCCGAAGCCATCTACCGACAAGCGCGCATGCTTGAACACGTAATATTTGCAGGCTTCACCCATAATCTCGCAGAAAATTTATGCTACGAGCTATCAAAATTTTTACCAAAAGATCTCGAATATTTTTTCTTTTCCGACGATGGGTCAACGGCCGTTGAAGTTGCCATCAAAATGGCTTACCAATATTTTACAAATCTAGGTGAAAAAAAAAGAAATATTTACATTAATTTAACCGGTGGTTACCATGGTGATACATTAGGTGCGATGGGCGCCGCGGGAAAACATTCACGATATCATGCCACGTTTTCAGAATTTTTCTTCGAAACGTTTTCCATTAATTTTCCTCGCTCTCCACGGAATGAAGCGACAGCAATTGAAAAATTGAAAATATTTTTAAACCAAAATAGTGATCAAATTTGCGCATTAATTATTGAGCCACTCGTCCAAGGTGCAGCTGGAATGCAAATGTACCGTTCCGAGTTTTTAGATCAAGTCGTAAGCGAAGTCAGAAAATATAAAATAGTTGTTATTTTTGATGAAGTTATGACAGGATTTTTCAGGACAGGCACGATGTTTGCAATGGATCAATGCACTGAAAATCCGGATATTATTTGCTTATCTAAAGGAATCACGGGAGGCTTTTTACCGCTTGCTCTGACGATTGTTAATCGTAAAATTTACAATGCATTTTTATCCAATGATTATAAAAAAACGTTTATCCATGGCCATTCCTATACTGCTAATCCCATTGCCTGTGCTGCAGCAATTAAAACCATAGAAATTTTACAACGAAAGGAGATTCGACAAAATATAGAAAAAATTGCACAAATACATAAGCGAAATTTACAAAAATTAGATCATGCGCTATCTAAAAGACAGCAAGGAACCATTGCCGCTTTCGAAGTTGAATCTGAGGAAAAAGCGAGCTCAATTGCTAAAAAAATGTTACAAAATGGTATCATTATTCGTCCCATAGGAAAAACAATTTATCTCATGCCTCCCTATTGCATAACGACAGAAAAATTGGAATATGTATACGAGATTTTTACACAATATCTTTGAACTTCAATTAAAAAATGGCCCACTTTAAACATCCATTTGAACCCATTTTTAGTAAAGAATCGACGATACTTATTCTAGGATCTTTTCCTTCCGTTGCTTCTAGGGAAAGAAATTTTTACTATGCCCATCCTCAAAATCGATTCTGGAAAATTATAGCCCATCTTACCCAAACGGATCCTATTCCTACTCATATTGATGAGAAAAAATTTATGTTACTTAGCCATAAAATTGCCCTATGGGATGTAATCCAAAGTTGTAATATTGAGGGTTCGAGCGACAGTCGCATCAGGCATGTCATCCCTGTAGACCTGTCTTCTATATTAAAAAATGTACCTATTAGTAATATTTTTACAAATGGCCGCAGGGCTTACCAATTATACAGGAAATATTTTTCAAAATATTTTCCGATAAATGTAACGATTTTACCTTCAACGAGTCCTGCCAATGCGATTTACAATTTTAAAAAGCTAATGGATCGCTGGAGTGTAATTTTTGATAAAACAGAGAGGGATTTGCCATAGAAATACGGAAAAGCGAAAGGATTCATTTTTATTTTCTAACGTAACGCTTACTTCTTCTCCCCTCTACACTTCCTAATTTTGACAATTTTTTTGCCATTGTCAAAATTTTTTAGGAATCTAACTCGAACTTGTCAGTGGTCAATTCCATGACTCAAACTTCTTCGCAAATATCTAAATTTATCTCAAAGCTCATAAAAATACTTGTCTTTCAGTGAAAAAATCCAAGCTTTGAGAGCTACGGGGTGTAGCTTAGTCTGGTAGAGCGCTATCTTAGGGAGGTAGAGGTCGCTGGTTCGAATCCAGTCACTCCGACCACGAAAGTTACAAATTTTGCCAGAAGCTTTTCGGCTTTATTTGTGAAAGAATATGCAAGTAATGGAAAATAAGTATGTAGTTATTTTAACAAGTGTTCCATCGGAGGAGGAAGCGGAAACTCTCGCTGAAAAGATACTCATTGAAAAATTAGCGGCCTGCATACAGATTTACAAAACAAAAACTTTTTACATTTGGAATGATACAATAAAGCGTAATCATGAATTTGTGTTAGCTATTAAGACGAAAGATAGCCAGTTTGCGAAAGTTTCCACATTCATAAAACTTCACCACTCCTATCAAGTTCCAGAAATTGTACAAATTTCCATTACGGATGGCTCAAAAGAGTACTTGAATTGGATCAATACAGCAATACTCTCGATCTAAGCTGAGATTTTTGCATATTTGATCATGATTATCTATCCAAAGAGAGTAGGTTAATCATCCTTTTTATCAAAGTAACAAAGATTTTTAAACGCACTACTCATTCCTCCCTCTATCTTTTAGCTTCGGAAAATTTGACGGTATTGTCAAGTAATTTTAGAAAAATAATTTTAAAAAATAGAAAAAAATAGGGTGCTCAAGAGGGGATTCGAACCCCTACACCTTGCGGCACATGCACCTCAAACATGCGTGTCTACCATTCCACCACCTGAGCAATTTTTTTAGGTCTTTTTTAGCAAAAGCCGCGCGCATTGCGCGCAGAGTACGGGATAAAATCCCGTACTCCTACAAGGTGCTTCAGCACCTTGTGCTTTTGCTATAAAAACCACTTCAACAATTTTCACTATTTTCTGAATCTTAAAATCAAATTCGAAATTTCGAAAATTTTTCAAAAAATTCAAATTTTGGTGCCAAAGGGCAGATTTGAACTGCCGACCAAAGGCTTATGAGTCCTCTGCTCTACCACTGAGCTACTCTGGCACCGCTCTAGTTATCCAAAATATTATTAATTCCTTGTCAAGGCTCTTGATGATACTAATTTCATTTATTCCAATACATTACAACGAAATTTTAGCAGATGTGATATTGTTTTTGTATTGAATGAGGTTTTAGTAGGATTGATGCAAATAAGAAACGGCTCTAAAACTTTTCGTCCCATATAACAGGAACTCACTTAGGAAACTCGATAGACAATTCTAAAACTCTCCATTAGCAATGAAAATGGAAATACTATTCCAGTAAAATATGGCAGAGTTTCCAGTAGAAATTAAGCAAGAAATAGTTCGCTTCACTGAAATAATGAGTAAAAACTGATGAATTGATAAGAAAAAGCAATATAATAAAACCCCACTTTGAGAATACAATAAAAGTTGTTTCTTTCATACCAATAATAGATTTTAGAATATTCGCCCCATCCAACGGCGGAATTGGAATGAGATTAAATAAACCCAATGAAGCATTAGTCATGACTCCGATACTACATAGATAACTCAAGGACTGATTGCCTTTCTTAAACAGAAAAAAACTTAATAGCGAAACCAAAAAACTAAAGACCAGGTTCAAAAATGGTCCCGCAAAAGTACACAATATATCGCCTAATCTCTTATTCTTGAAATTATCGCTATTGACCACAACAGGCCGTCCCCAACCAATCATTGCAAAGTCAGGAGAACACAGAAAACCAAGCAATGGAATGATAACGGTCCCTACTAAACTTATGTGAGCTAGAGGATTCAGCGTTACGCGACCATCGATACGCGGCCTATCATCGCCCAAGCGCTCAGCTATCCAAGCGTGACCCCATTCGTGAATTGCTAACGCTAACAAAAACCACAAATAGCATATAAAAGCTTCTTCTAAATTCCGGATACTCACATTTTTTCAATTTCAAAAATACTAACCTTGAAGACCACTTTCCATACATAAGAACCTTAGATAGGTTGCAACTATTTTAAAGTATCGACAAAACTTACCTCCTCAAAGGAAAAAATTAATTTGGTATTTCTCCTATCTTTTTTTGTATCTTAGTATATGCATCGACCAATTTTTTATAGTCAGCACTATCCTTGTCTTTTTGTCCCTTCGTTCGTTTCTGCTTTATAGGCTTTCTATTCATCTCAGCGGCAACGAGATCGGCCACTTCTGTTAATTGTCTTCTCGCTTCCGAATCAGATAAAAAGCTCGTTTCGATGATTTGCACTTTTTCAAAGACCTGGTTTGTGAAATCTCTGCATCCTTCTGATACAGTTGCTCCACAATTCAACATCCCACCAATGGAAATCAATAAACTTAATAATGTCTTCTTTATCATAATTAATCCGACAATAAGCTCTTATTTTTTCAAGATTAGTCAACTCATTTTTTGAGATTTTTTCAATAAAGCCCCCGCCCGCGGCTTCGCCGCGGGCGGGGGCTTTAATATTTTTAATTAAAGTCCTGTGCGGCCGAAACATGCGAAAATTTCGCATGGTTTGGCCGCGTTCCGAGGTCAAGGAGTCCGGACTCCTTGCGGGGTATGGGGCAG
>JAIRRZ010000026.1 GCA_031255715.1 Puniceicoccales bacterium | reverse complement strand
TATTTCACCTGCTCAAATATTATCGAAAATCTAAGCGTAGTATGCCAAGATATGCATACCCATGCCCAAAGCATTCCCAAAGACAAATTTGATCAATGGAAGGAAACAATGTCCAATAGTGATATGATTTTGCAATTGACCAACGAGGACTCCTATTTTTCAGGGGATATTATCGACCATATTGAAGAAATTGAAGCTCACATAAGGCAATATGATGTGTATGACAATGCCGGAACAATTAAAAGTTACCACAAAATTGCAAATCGCTTCGGCTATACCGGAGATTGCGACACCGATCAAGTGGCAATCATTCGCCAAATGAATATAATCAATAGAGAAATTGAAAAAGAATTCGAAAAAGCTAATCCCTATCGTGGTGCCGATCTCCTGTCAGCAAAAATATCAGGACAACCCGTAACATTTGCCGTTGATAGCATAGGCAACAACATCGATCGTTGTACAAAGTACTATGAATCGTGGGAAGAATTTGAGCGCTATGCTTCATATTTAGTTATAAATTATTTACTTGGAGATCCGATTGTTACAAAAGCTTTAACTGGCAGTGAAAAAAACGTTCTGAAAAGAATTTGGAATGGAACAGATACGCCATGTAAAACTTTACTGGATCTTTTTAAAAAATATACGCCGATAGCACAGGGAGGAAATGAGTATCAATCATTGTTATATAAGCTAAAAACGATTAGCGCTGCAAACGAGAAAACCGCAAAAGCTCCAGATGCAGATCAGCAGGAAAAAGAACTTCTCAATATCTTCAATCAAAGAAAGTTCGTAGAAGTTGACCATATGTCGCAATCCCCTGACTTTAAGATAGATGTTTTGAAAATGTATAAGGATTTATTCATCGAAGATACATCCGTATTCCAAAAACTATGCCAATACATGTCGGGCCTGAATATATTTACAATTGTGACAAAACATGTTAACACTTTATTTGAGCTATTTTCAGATTGGCGCAATAATGGGGAGAGTAATAGTGAACTATGCCGGCTCTTATCAATTTTAAAATCTTCGGCCCTATATCGAGCATATCGAGCATATGACCCAATGTGGAAAATTGCAAGTGCTCTTGACGCTCAAGAGCAAACCGATGCCGTGAATAATAGTAAGGAATCGTGTTATTTGCCGGATATAGCCGTAGTCATTACGAATACCAATTCAGATTCCGTTCAGGACGGGACACTAGCGGACTACGTTGCCACACTCATCAACTATGTGTATGGTTACAGCCCATTAACAGATCCACAGACTATCTATACATCCCGCACTGAAGAAATTTCGGATGTGCTCAAGACTGTATTAACAGATATTCTTAACCCGGATTACACAATGCTATTCGATGTCAGTGCCGAAGCATTGATTGTTGGAGGACGATTCATTTCCGATGAAAATAAAATGGCACATTTGATCATAGCATTGGAAGAGTTGATAAAAAAATGGAATCGAGATGATGAAAGCGTTACTCGAAAGGTATTCGATGAAATGAATCCCGATGGAACTTTTTTCCTCCAAAGTGATGGCAGTTATCAATTGCAGGACAATGACGTAGCAATGCCTAAGAATGGAACCGTCAAAATTGTCGCCGGTGATAATACAACGATTAATGTTTATGTCGATGGTGCCATTTCTTCGACAACTACTTCGGCTACGATTAAAAACCGCCTGGTAACCAATGAGCTCATAGGCGTTGTGGATTCTCTAAAAAATATTTACGTCAATGGTCCTCTCTTTAACGGTGTTTCAGAGATATATTATCGTCTGAAAATGGCAGAATATCTCTATTCAGTCGTTGGTAAAACCATTAAAAATGTTGTTTGGCATGCACCAACCAATGTTCCAAGCGATCAAATCCGAAGAGCATTTTTAGCATCGCAAGGGTGTTACACCTTTACCATGGACAATACTTCTCAAGTTTTCATCTGTGGGAGATTCGAAAATGGCACAATTAAGATATCAAGACTATCGCCGGAGTTCACAGTGGAAGATCTTAAAAACGGTATCGCAGGAAATGTAAATATCGATGCAGAAGATGTAGATATCGATAAATTAAACGGTTTAAGACAAACTAAGCAATTGATTGAAGCGGGTCTAGCGGACACAAATGATCAGGATATAAGAAACCAATTGAATCATGACTTGGATGAGATTGCTGCAGCAATAAAGGAAGAAGAATCTAAAAAGAAAAATCCTCTCTATAATTACGCCTATACGACTAATTGGTTTTTGAATTTAAAAGATGAGGTGGGTGTATTTTACGGGTTGGATGATAATGGCAAGATCAGCACTGAGGAATTTAAGATTGAAGCCAAAGGAAACTCTTATTATTCCAGTGGCGGATCTATTTTAGATAAAGATGGAAATGGAATGGGCGTCGATACGGATTGCTTTATTACTGATCCGGACGGAACAAGAATTATCCGAGAAATAACAGGCCAAACTACTGTCTATGCTGCCTATAAAATAGATGCCGTTACAGGAAACCTGCTTTGCGTACCCTATGACCCGGAAACAAAAAGCGAAAAAACAAAAGCAAGCGTCAATGATAATGGCATTTTCCAAGAATATAGTACGCGATTTGGTACTTATTTGGGGATATTCAATAGCCACGCGGATTATTTAAAAGATGAAAGTGTCCATGCCCTATGTGTGGAAGAATTCAACAACATCAATATTTCATTTGGAAAAATGTATGAATCCTGGAAATCTTCACAATCCAATTCCATGGCTAGCGATGCTACGAAGCAATTCAGCATAAAGTTAGCTCAATCTGCAGGGATGTTCTCAAGCATAGGTGACATGTTGAGCCGCCATGATGTGAAGCGCTATAATGACAAACTGGACTATGAGGTAGACCAACAAATGGTTCGAAGTATTAATACAACACTTCGAAGTACCAATAATGTTGATAAAGGTTTTCAAAATTTTGCTAACACTGCGACAAAGGCAAAGGAATATCTTACACTTATGTACGACATCGCAACGGCCAAAGGTACTGGTGATGTCGAATCGGCAAAGCGACTTGTTAAGGAACTTTCCGGCAAAAAACAGGAGTTCGAAAATGCAAAATTGAATGCAGCTTCCGAAAAAGGTAATTTCC
Organism: Puniceicoccales bacterium; assembly: GCA_031255715.1. GTDB lineage: Bacteria > Verrucomicrobiota > Verrucomicrobiia > Opitutales > LL51 > LL51. The sequence continues at coordinate 27,848 of JAIRRZ010000026.1, read as the reverse complement.
CTGCCTATGTCTATTCCCTAGAAAAAGAATTAAAGGAAATAACCCAATCCATGAAATATGCCCTATCAACGCAATTTGATGCCTCAACTCGGGCAAGACTCATAACGGGATTTACTTTCCTGTCTAAAAAATGCAAAATGGCCGAAACCATATTGAAATTGACCAATGGTATTGATCAAATTGACATCATGTTGAGCGATTATCTCGATAATAATGGCCTAACGAAAGATTTTCAGTACCTGTCTACCCTAATAAATGATGGTAATTCGACATACTCAGAAACTCCGATTCTATCGATGGCGGAAGTTTGGGAAATTGAAAAAAATGCGAAATTCTGCATTTATGAAGGTTGGAAAGGCGATTCAAGGGATGCCATTCTCTTTAGAGATACACTTAGTGAATTTAAAAAACAAACCTATTTCCAAAAAGCAGAAGAGAAAGCACTGATCAGTTCCGAAAGTGTTCACGATTACCTCAGTCGCATGGAAAGTAAGCTGGATGTCTATGCCGAAGAACTCAAAAAATACGAAGCCTACGATGGCCTTCTCAATGATGTCTACGTAATTGATATTGTTAAATATGAAAGGAAACGGAAAATTGCAGGCTTTGGATTTAATACTATTTTAGCAAATCATTCAAATTGGGTTATTTCACGGGAGAGGAAAGCGAATTTACTCAAAGAACTCAATCTATTTTCGGAGAATTTGGATTGGATTATCGCTTCCTATGATAATAATGGGACCTTAAAGGGAGCCATGGATCCTTTATTACTACAAAAAATTAAAAATTTCAGAACATGGTTAGGAGCCAAAAATGATTTGAATAAGCAAACTTACATCGGACGCATCACAGCATTCGAGACCTATGATAGCAATAAAATATCCCGTGATCAATATTTGTATAAAATTCAATCGGCAGAAATTAATGAAATTGTCGAGGAATATAAGGCTAAAAAAATCAATGACGAGGAATATAAAGCAAAAATTGATGCATTGCCGACGCGCAATGGACCGTTAGATGGTTACATTGTACAGCTACAGTACTATCTTAGCTACTCTCAACAAATAGACTTGTACCATAGGTCATTATTGGAGTTAGCTCCTGTACCATACGTTTTCTTTCGCGGTAAATGGGTAGAACAAGCGGGTATCGATGAAAGCTTGCTTGAGAAAGAAACAAATGGAAACGTATACTATCGCGTCATTTATGGTTATGGGCGAAATGGTACTCCAATTTTCATCGAAGATTACGATCCGAACGATGAAATTAAAAATCCTATATATGTTACGGCAGATTCTTTGTGGCACGGTGATTATTCTAACTATGGAATAATGTTCCGATTGATGGCAATTTTATATGAAAAATTCACGACACAGAAAAATTTGATAGCGGATTTACTTAAAGAGATTCAGGAAAATAATGATAAAGTTGCGGAGGCAAACAAGTATTTGGCAAAAATCAATAAGACGCAAGCACAGGCGGCGCGACAGGGCGAAAATGCAAGGGCAGTTATTCCGGGCGATGTGATCATATTTTTTGAGAAAAAAAGCATTCCTGCACCGACGAAATTTTTTGGAAATAATGCGGAAATCGGAACCTATGAAAATTCAAACTTCAGTAAACGCTTAAGCTATTTGGATAACAAGGGAGGCATTTCCAATTTATTGTCCTATCTGTCCCAGGGGAGATTACAATCGGGGGATAAGGCATCGACTAACATAATGTTAAGCGATCTATCCAATCTTGACCTATTGGAACTGGGTTCTCTTAAAGAACTCTACGAGCAAACGGATTATGCTAATGCAAAATTTAGCGACGTTTCCAATAAAGTGAAAAAGGCGGACCCTGTGGCAGGCTTTTTGACAGCATTAACTTATCTTGCAATAGCATCTCTAACCGTCTTTACCGGCGGAATGGCGGCGATACTTGTCGGCGCTACAATTGCTAGTACGGAGGCTTTCGGAATTGGGATATCAAGCAAAATACATGGTAAGGCTGAAAAATTCCACGCAACGGATAACCTTGTGGCAGGTGAAATAGATCATTTATTGAATGCCTATTGGTATAATCGCAATAAAATAAAGGAGATGGACGCTACCGCCCAAATAAAAACCACATTGCATACCTACACCCAGGCATTGCTCAATAGTACGGATGGGGATTATACACCATTTCCATGTTCCATTGAGGGTATCTCTTCCAATAAAAAAGGCAGTTACGGTACCGGTTGCGATGAGCCAGCAACCAATGGATTTCAATTAAATAATTGGGCTCCCGCTTCCATGGGATGGGGGGCAACGGGACATTACACATATGTAGCCAAAAAAATGGGGGATGCTTCCGGTGGTTCTGCCCATGATTTTACATCGAAACCAAAGCAATATATGATAGAAACATTTGACATGTTAGCCCACCAAAAATTCTACAAACAAAGAAAAGGTGTTTTTAAAGAAAATTTCACCGAGCCGGATTATGACTACAATGCTTTGATATTCATGCACAAATTGGAAGCTTTAGAAGAAAACTATGGCAATCTCGTCGCAAATATTGCCGTTAATTACTTGATTGGAGAGATTAATACCGCTCAAACGATAGACACATTAAATGCTTTAGCGGATCCAGAGCTAGGCGACAAAGCCCTGACTTTGAATGACGTGGAAATGATCAAAACTTACATCGATGGGTCAAACTTGTTCACTGATGATGAAAATACTCCTGAGCATCAAAAGAAAGTACTTACCCAGTGTTGGATTGAGAATAACAATATAAAAGCTATTTTAAATAAGCTCTATGGTACCGGTTCACAGGGACTTAATGCCGATGAAGTTTCCCTGTGGAGTGAAGCTATACGCATGTATATCGATAGACTAACAACAGACGGACAAACATTGACGACGCAGATGCAGCGCATAATGCAACGTTGTAATGAAACCACTTCACTTGCCACGCAAATGCTTAAATCCGTCGCTGATGTTTGGAAACAAATTTGTTCTAACGTACGCTAATAAAAGGAAGAATATGGAAAGTCAATTCGATCAAATTTTAAGACAACATTTTACGGCACATCCACTGTCGCAGAGCATTCTATTGAACCGTTTTCCAGAACTCGATTTTAATCATCTGGATGCGGCCTACGAAATTGGAGTAGAGTTTCTTAAACAGAAAAAATACGGTGATGCGGAAGATATTTTCTACTGCATTGCAACCATGAACCATTTCGAACAGCGCTATTGGAAGGCTCTTGCCGTAACTTTATTTGTCCAAAAAAAGTATCAGAACGCATTGGGTATTTATTTAGCTGCGTTTTTTCTCGATCCCATGGACATGGACGTGGTTGCTTCCATGGCAGATTGTTGCCTATCCCTAGGTGACAGAGAAGGGGCAAAAAACTTTTTAGAGCAAATCATAGAAATTTTTAATGAAACGAAAAAGCGCGAAGACTTAGCTAAGCGAGCGCAAGGGTTATTAGAAATGATTAATCAAAAAAACGGAGAAAAAAATGAGAAATGTTAAATCATTAACAGATTATTTATTGCATGATGAGCATGTCGAAGGAAAAGTCCTTGTTAAGGACTATTTGGATGAAGGTATTTTTAGCGAAGATCGCGTTGGGCGGCTATCGGCAGCCGATGCGGCAAACCAGGCTGAAACGCTCATGGCCTATCGCATTAATCATCTTTCCAAGATGGCCGGTGCAGTAATGTGTTATACTCCCATTGAGCAAAGTGATGAGCAATTTGTCATGCCAAAATTTGATATTAAGGAAATAACTTCCATTGGTGTCGCTATGGCAATGCTCATTCTATCTGCTATGCAAAATGAAATTATGCTCGATACGCAGATTGAAGCGGTGAAAGGAACGCAAAATCAAAAATTATCGGCCAGCAATACGACCATTTTAAAAATTAAGCAGCAAATTCGAAAATCGCGTTACAAAAGTCCATTTCAAAAGTTTATGGAAAAGTTGAGCAATACCTGGGTCATGAAATTTTTAAACAGCAACTATGGTAAGGCCATTATGTTTATTATAGGTGCAGTGGCAACGGTAGCATCATTTGGATCGGCTGGACCTGCGGTTATTGCGATTAGCTGTGTACTGTTGTCATTTCAGGCGGCGGAGTTAATCCTAGGAAAAAGCATGGGAGAATTGCTTACTGCCAATATGGATAACGAAGCTGCAAAAATGGCTCTGCAGATGTCGATTGACATAGGATTAATGGTAGCGAGCGTGGCAGTAGGAGGCGGTGGTGCAGCAACAAAGGCGGATCAAGCAACCGATGCGGCGATGGCGGCCAAGGATGCGGCGCAAATGGGGGCAAGAGTAGCGCAGGAAGCAAAACAGGTTGCCGCAGCAGCGGAACAGGTAAGTAAGGTGGCAGGTATGGCCGATGATGTGGCAGATGCTGCACAAGCTGTAACTAGAGCTGCCAACGAAGCGGCTGATGTTGCCCAAAATGCCGCTAAAGCAGCCGATATGCTGAGCGATAGTTTAAGAAATGGAGAATCAATGGCAGACATCGCAGAAAAGACACGGGACTTGAAAAAAGCGATGGATAATCTGGCTAGTAAGACAGACGAACTGAAAAATACAATGCAAAGACTAAGTGACGTAGCAGGCAATCAAGTGGGCAACATAGGTGGCAATATCATTGAGAACGCACGGGAAATGCAAAGTATGGGGACAAAAGCGATTGATTCTACGGAAAGCCTCCTTAATTCGGCGACAAAGGGTACCTCCATACTTTCCGATGTGGCACATTTTGCTGCCGGCATTAAGGGGTTGGAGCATCTGAATTTTGCACAACAAATGATCATTGCAGTACAAAAATTTCAACAACGTGTGCAGGCTTTGATGCAATTTTACCAAGCACTTTATCAATTAGCCATGAGTGAAGAAGAAGCTCGTAATGCTACCTATGCGGCAACGGTGGATGCCATTCGAACGGAATCCGATGCGCAACAGGAATTTTATCAGATGCTAATTGACAATCAGATGGCTGACATTCAAACTTTACTGTCCTACACCAAAGCTTCCTATGAACGGGCAGCGCAAGCGATCCAGGAACATGGCGAAACGAACATGATGATCGCACGCAATTTAGTGATCTAGGGAATAAATTATGTTGAATAAAGTTATTTCTACCGATGATACGCATGTTAAGAATATTGCCAATCCTTCCGGATTGAAGAAGGCATCTGGAGATAGTGCGTCGGGAATGGATGCGCCAACGATGAAAGCCGTTGCGGAAAACTTGGTGATCAATGGCATGATCGATTTGTCGGCCATACAAATGATTGAACGCAGCACACTATCCCATTTAAATAACAATAGTATTGCTTCCTTAGGTGGTACCCAGCGCAATGAAAAACGTTCCGAGAAAATCAATGAATTAGCACTAGGGATAAATTCAACAAATTTTCAATCATCGAAGACGGATAGTTTAGGCGACATGATGTGTGAACTGATGGTTTTGATGATTCAATCGACGATTGAGCGCCGACAAATGGAAAGAGAGATGCGTACCGTTTTAGCCGTTGCACAGATAGACCAATCCAAAGAAATTGCTGAAAAAATCATGCAAAAGATGCAAATGGAAGTCGATCAAATAAAGGAACAGGCAATAACCCAAGCCGTGATAACAAGCGTATCTGCAGGAATAACAATAGGAGCGGCATCGCTCCAATCAAAGTCACGGCTCGATTTTCAAAAAAGAATGGATACTGCAGGCCTCATTAATCAGGCAATTGGGTTTGCTAGTATTGCGACAAGTCTAACCAATGTCGGAAATATAAAGAAAATTTCAAAACTCGAAGCTGAAATTGCGGCAAAGCGAGCAACGATGACGTTAACTCGATCCGTAGCGAATTCCGTAGAAAGTTCTCTAAAAAGTATTGATAGCGTCCGTGATCATTTCTTGTCCATAATGACGGAAATTGCCAGAGCTGCGCACGATAGCAAAATGAAAATCATCCGTAATAGCGCTATCTAATTTCCACTTGAAGGTTTTTCAGGAATCCCCCAGAAAGGAAACATTAAAAAGCCCCAAAGATAATTCGAGAAACTTAATGAAGGCATTGTCAAATGTTTTTTGAAAAAAATATTTTCAATTTCTTTTTAAGTTTTTCGCTTGACTTTCTATTGGTTTTATCAAACTAAAGTTATATATCATCAATGATGGGTACGTTTTTTATATTTATTTTTACTTTGTTCTTACTGGGGCTTTGTGTCATTACGATACTGTTTATTCTAATGCAGCGGCCAAGTGAGGAATCGGGCATGGGAGCAACTTTGGGTGGCGGTGCAGTAACATCAATTTTGGGTGGCGAGGGCATAAATACACTTGCGAAAATCACAAAGTATTGTATTATTTTTTACTTTTGCCTTTCCCTTTTTCTTTCCATGCTCCACATATCCCGCGAAAAAGTTGATAGGCCGCGAAATTTATTAGAAAAGAAGGTAGTCGCAGAAGCGATAGTCGGTGAAGCATCCGGTGAAATACAAAAGGATACGGTTCCAAAAGCAGAAGTTGAATCGGTTTCATCCACTGAAAAACTTGCAGCAGAAACGGAAAATATTTCCGTCGAAACGCCAAGGACTGTCGATGTTTCCGAGGAACAAAATAAAAAAGCAGAAACGAAGAATGATAAAATGGATTAGACTTTTTGCTATTTTTTTTAATTGTTTTGCAGCAGTTTTTTGCAGTGCTGCTAGAAAATCGCAACCTTTGGATCCCAAGATGGTTTATGAAACTATCAAGGCACTAAGGCAAGTGTCTGTGGAATGTGCCTTTGGCTTTGAGTTAAGCACGAAGAAAGGTAAGAAAAGGGAAACGAAAGTGGGGAAGTGCTATCTCCGAAAAGCTTCTGATGTAGTGAATGAAAAGTACTATCTCCAAAGAATTTTTAGTGAAATCAGTGAAAAATGCTATCTTCGAAGAATTTTCAGCGAAGTTAGTGACAAACACTATCTCCAAAGAATTTTTGGTGAAATTAGTGAAAAAGGCCATCTCCGAAAAATTTTTACCGAAGTTAGTGAAGTTAGCAAAGTTAGTTTACTATTAATATTCAATAGTCAGAAATTTTTATTCTCTGGGCCATACAATGATGAAATTTTTTGCTCGGATTCATTGAGAAAAATTACGCCAAATGATCCTGTGCACCTCGATCATCTTTTGTGTTTTTCAGATATTTCAATGCCTTTCTTGGAATGGAGCTATGACTATCTCTATCCAGAGCGTGTACAAGGCCGAAATACACATATCTTTCGTTTTACAAAAATGGGGCAGGTGGCCGAAATTGCCTATGACCCTATATATAAAATTATTTTACGAGTCAAACACTTCGATGAAAAGGGAAAATTGTTGCGTATTTTTAATCTTCTGGACCTAAAAAAAGCTCAGGATACCTGGTTCATAAAATTGATTGAAATTAGGGATGTTCCCAATAATGTAACGACTCAGCTAATAGTCAAAGAGGTGGCTCTTGGACAACAAATCCCTGCGGATACTTTCGATAAAAATGCCTTGGGAAGGCCATTTGTGGATCGTTTAATTTATACAAGCCTTTGATATAATTTGACAAATTGGACAATGGTCAATGCGATGGTTTTTAGCGGGACAATATTCCCGGCCGAAACGAATCATACGAATGTGTAGGTCATGCCATTCTTCCTTCGGGAAAAGTTTTTTCAAATTATTTTCTACGATAACTACATTTTGCGAATGTGCTAGACCCCAGCGGTTAGCTAGGCGGCGAATGTGCGTATCCACAGGAAAAGCATAACCATTGAAGCATTGAGCAATCATGACACTTGCCGTTTTATGGCCAACGCCTGGCAATTTTTCTAGCTCTTCAAAAGTTTCGGGAACCTTTCCATCATAGTCATCGGTAATAATCTGTGCGCAACCCTTTATCGCGCGCGCTTTACTGCGAAATAACCCACAGGGATGAATGATGCTTTCAATTTTTTCGAGGGGCAAATCTCTCATAGTTTGCGGATCAGGAGCAACTGAAAATAGTATGGATGTCACTCGATTGACGCGTTCATCGGTGCACTGAGCAGATAAAATAACGGCCGTTAAAAGCGAAAAGGAAGAAGTATAGTACAATGAAATAGCGATATCAGGGTAAATTTCCGCCAATGTCCTAAGAATAAATTGAACTTTAGCCTCATCTATCATAGCAATTCGATTACCTTTTCCTCTATTTCAGTTGCGCACAACTTTTCTAGAGTATTGGAAAAATCCTGGGGCAATGGAATGTCAAAGGATAAATATTCACCCGTTTGCGGATGGGAGAATGCTATGGATTCGGCATGGAGCATTACCCGGGGAAAAACAAAATTATCGTTGTAACCATAAGCCAAATCGCCACCAATGGGATGGCCAATGTAACTCATATGTACGCGAATTTGATGGGTCCGACCCGTATGAATTTTAACATCTACCCACGTAAAATGTTTAAAACGCCTATGAACTGTCCATATTGTTTTAGCTGATTTGCCACTCGGACAGGCAATCATCCTCATTTTATTATTCGTTTGGCGTGCGATGGGAATTTCGATTTTTCCCGTATTCAGCATCGGCGTTCCTTGCACAATACAGGTGTAACACTTTTTGATAGCATGGCGGGCGAAACCACGGGTTAAATGTTGGAAAGCGCGATTTGATTTGGCAAAAATAATTGCTCCCGTCGTATCCTTATCGAGGCGGTGGACAACACCCGGACGTCCTTCCTGTCCCAAAGGACTCAGTGCACAGTGGTTCAAAACGCATTCTTGCAGCGTCTTCCCGTGTACATTGATCCCAGGATGAACCACAATATCCGCCGGTTTATTGATGACAATGATATCTTCATCCTCAAAAATAATATCTAATTTCGGATTTCCTTTTGAGCTTTTCTTCGTAGAATCATCGATGATTTCGTAGGTAATGATATCACCCGTATATACCTTTTCATGGAGATGAATTTTTTTCCCATTACATTCGAATGGATGTTGTTCAAAAGACTTCCGGATATTCGCACGCGAAAGGGGTAAAATTTGTGACAAAATTTTATCGCAGCGCTCACCTAAAATTCCTTCTGGTAAAATAATCGTTGGCATTTGTTTCCACAATTTAGCGGTATTTTTGAAACCGCAATAGGAAAAGCTTGCAGTTCACAAAAGCTCCCTATGGTGAGAATAGGAAATGTCATTTACTAAAAAGTATTCCAATGTAGCGGATGCGAGCAGAATTTATTTATTGCCCAATTTATTTACGGCAACGAATTTGTTCTGTGGATTTTTGTCCATCATTCGTTGTATTCAGGCACGCTATTCAGTCCAAGATACTATGGTCATTCATCGCTACTACCAGCAGGCCGTTTGGCTTATTTTTCTCGCAGGATTGTCAGATATGTTGGATGGACGCGTTGCGCGATTGAAGAAAAAAGAATCACTATTTGGCATGGAATTTGACTCCATCTGCGATATGGTATCCTTTGGAGTAGCGCCCGCTCTAATGGTTTTTCTCCTCATTCTATCGCCAACGGAGGAATTTTCTTTCTTTCGTCAGGTAGGTTGGCTTTTCGGTTTCATCTATTTACTTTGCGCAGGTATTCGTTTGGCGCGCTTTAACGTGACTACTAGTCCACTACTGCCCAGAGATGATCCTTATCCAAACTACGATTTTTTGGGTCTACCAACTCCCATGGCAGCGGGCGTTGTTGCCTCATTTGTACTGATTATCAATAGCTATGATTTGAATGCATTTGCAATTTTTCTTCCACCGCTTATGCTATTTATTGCCTATCTAATGGTCAGTAATATTCGTTTTCCAAGCTTCAAAAAAATTGATTGGAATACTCGGACACGTCTGAGTACCTTTGTGGTCATTATTGGAATTTTAGTGACGATTATGTGGTTTCATGAGTTTTCCTGCGCGGTTGTCTTTTTGAGTTATATTATATATGGCTTAGTACGCCATTCCCGGAAGCATAGAGTGGTCCATCGCAATTTTTATGGATCCAATCGCCGAGAAATAAAATTGCGGGATATGAACGATGGGGAATAGTTAATGAAAATGGAAAAACAAAAAAAACGTGAGAATCCTTGGCTAAATCTAGGTTTTAATATTATTTTGCCGTCACTGATTATGTCCAAAGCGGATGAGTGGTTCAGTCTATCTCCAACCATTGCGCTGATTATTGCGCTTCTTTTTCCGATTGGTTATGGTCTATTGGATTTTATTAAATCTAGAAAATGTAATATTTTTTCAATCATTGGTTTTGTGAGTATTTTTCTTACGGGCATTATTGGGTTGTTACAACTTCCCAAGGAATACATTGCCATTAAGGAAGCACTGGTTCCGTCGTTGATTGGAATAATTGTTTTTTGCTCAGCTTTTACGCGTTATCCATTGATTAAAACGCTGTTGTTTAATGAAACAATTATGAATGTGGAACTGATTAATGGGCGATTGCAGGAATCAGAAAGTCAGGTTGCGTTTCAAAAATTACTGTCATTAAGCACGCTGAAATTTTCATTGTCGTTTCTATTTAGCGCAATTTTGAACTATATTTTGGCGCGCTATTTCATTCACAGCGAGACAGGAACCGTCGAATTTAATAAAGAGCTTGGGCGCATGACCTTTTGGAGTTATCCAATAATTGTATTGCCCTGTACCATTATTCTAATGGCGACATTGGTTGGTCTCATAAAGCGCTTGCAAAAGCTAACTCATTTGAGCTGGGAAGAAATGTTTGTCGGAATGCAAGCGGAGTCAAATCACCAAAAAGAAAAATGATTTTTCTGAAAATTACCTCCCTAGAATCCACGCCTGTGGATCTTATCTAAAGTTGGATTACACTATCGGATGAAATCCCACCATGGGCGTGGGCAAAAAAGACTATACTAGCCAAACTAGGCGAAACTTCGCCTGATTTATTATATATAAACCCACTTAAGAAGCTGGAGATGGCCCACAGGATTGAGGAGTCCATTAGATTTGTTAGAGTGGCCAGACGGAATAGCGCCTCTATTGGTTATAATCGATTAAGTGACATATTTCGGAACATTGGGGGAAGTAGGAGGGCGAATAGAAACTAAATTAGCAATGCAATTGCAGAGGCGATGGATTGAATATCGGTTAGGGTAATTAGAACATCGGAGCCATGCAATTGTTTCAATAAATTTTGTCCCAATTGGTCGAGGGTAATAATAGGGCAACCGCTAGTTTGGTGATTAATTTCGGCACTTTTCCAATGAAATTGTGGACCAATACCACAACGGAATGCCTTAGAAACGGCTTCTTTTGCGGCGAAGCATGATGCTAGAGATGGAAAGGGATTTTTTTTTGTAAAACAGTATTTAATTTCATTTGGGGTATAAATTTTTTGAAGAAATTTGTCACCATATTTTTGGTAAGCGGATTGAATGCGTTTAATTTCGACGATATCATGACCGATGGAAATAGGAAGATTCATGCAATGATGCCATAATTCTTTTGCTAGGGTTTCATGCAACAAAAAAGAGCGGATTACTCCGCCCTTTTTTACACTAACCGATTCAACAATTAAAAGGAATAGGAAGCTGTGATGGAACCTGCAATATCTTTGAAGTGGTTACCAATTTGTCCATGACCTCCAAGGGACAGTCCAAATTGACCGAATTGCATATTCATACTTGCTTTGGTAACAAAGGAATCTCGTCCAGATTTTCCATTAAGCAAACCATATTTTATTGTATCATCATCACCTTCTATCTTTAGCTCAGCGTCACCACCTTTTAAGCGGCGGAAATCATGTTTATAGCCGAGATTAAGTGCTAAGGCACCCCAGGTTGTTAAGTCATAGCTAGCAGCAATACCGAGAGTTGTATTAACGGCACGACGGTTAGCAGCACTTATTGATTTTGAGACAGAAGAATACTCTTCTTCACCTTGCTGCGCTTCATTCTCCTCTTCATCTTGCTCTTCATCTCTGACTAAATAACTTCCAATAACGCTATTGAATTCTCTATGGTGTACTTTAGTGACCGAAAGTGCCACCCATGGACCAAAATCCAATCCACATGCACTCCAATGTTTATATGTGGCATCGATATCGCCGCTTACGAAGAAACCTTTATGGAAATCTTCATTTTGGAAGATTTGACGAAAGTCATCGAAATCCATATATCCTCGAGATTCGTTATACTTACAATGGCCACCCAGGAGCGAAACTTTCAAATTTAGATCGGTAATCAAATCATCCCACATGGTATAGACACCACCAAAATAAGATTTATGATCACACTTATTGCTCGAGTCAGGCATGAACCAATCGCCTTTATATTTTCCTTTCGCCTTTCCGTAGCCGCCTAGAACACCAATGGTCCATACATCATTAACGCGGACATCACCACCGGCGACAAAGCCATGGATATCGCAATTCATCTTATAACCATCGATATCATTGCGTGCAACATCACCAAAGGCTGAGGCCCACAAACTGCGATAGGGGGTACCAGGGTCTCCATCTAATTTAGAGTAGAGAACATCGCGGACAGATTCAATAATCTGCAATGTCAAACGTGCTTTTTCTTCCGATGTTCCTTTGGAAATCAAACCTAAAGCGCGTTCTTTATCTTTGGGATCCAGATCTTCATTCAATATAATGCCAGCTAAAGCACCACCAATGACCGACCGATTTTCTTCGCTCTGGTTCATTTCTTCATTAAGGATGCGACGAAGGTCAGGGGAAGTACGAGCCCAGATACTGATAGGTTCGTTGTCGCCCGTGGAAGACTGCGAACCTGTTCTTTCTGGTGGTTCATCTGGTGGTTCACCATCGGGGTCTAGAACCGGATTCGGACCATCACCCTCTTTCTTATTAGAATCATAATTCGGGTTAGCTGTGATAACTTCCGGAGGTAGCACCATTGTTCCACCACCACCTTCCGCTGCTTTTTCTAAAGCTTCCTGAAGTTTTCCCTCATCAATAATGAAATAGCCATCTTTCGGTGCTTTTATATTTCTGAGTGCATTGACGATTTCAGCGGCTTTGCTATTACCTTTTAAGGAAATAATATTGAGTGCTGTCCCATTTGCCAGCTTAGCTTTAGCCCCATCACCACCAAGTTTCTTGACCATTGCATTAAACGAGACTAAAACTTCTCCTATCGTTTTTCCATCTAATATTTGACCATTAGCCCAATTCAAACACGGTTCTTCCATACTCTGTGGGGAGAATATCACTTTTGTTCCATCAACCTTCATGTTGCCGTTTAAAGTTAACTGGCCCTTAAAAATGGCAGTTGAATTTTTATCGAAGTGAATTGCCACTCCTTTACCGTTTCCTTCACCTTGCGATTTAAAACCGATGTTGAGTTTACCTAAGAATTTCGCTGTTCCGTTTTCCCCAATGCGAATAAGGGTTATATGATTATTGCTCATCGATTCTATACCTGCGGCTTTGTTTTCTCCTCCGCGAATTTGAAGGATTGAATCTTTTTCAATTGAAATAAACGTCGCAAGGACATCACCATTCACCTTATCCGTTTTAATTTCTGGCAAAGAGATTTTTTTATCCTCAGCGATTTCAATGATGGTTTTATCCTCATCGGTTTCAATGGTGGAATTAGTATCGGCCTTACTTTTCATTTTGAATACGGGGATATAGGTATTACTGCCATCTACCTTAGGATTGATTTGCATATTCTCCTTTATACTCACCGTCGCGTCCTCTATATTCCAACACATTGCGTTGTTGTTCTTTAGCGCAAGAGTATTTGCGCTCAACTCAAACTTGCATTCTTTGATTTGCAGATTTCCTCCAGCGACTAACTGTTGCGTTTTCCATACGGAGTCGCCAGAGATAGTTCCGTCGTTTATGTCTATCTTGTCGGCAACTATTCGAGAACCTTTATCTAAGAGATTATTGGCAGATATCTCCGTTGATTTTATAAAACTCTCTTTATTAAGCGTAATTGTCGTTTTGGCTTTTAGGCCTTTCTTAAAGTCAGCAGAAGCACCGACTGCGACTGGTGACTCCTTCATCATACTATCCTTCTGCATATGAGAAAATGCTAACTTGCCATCATCTTTGCCGACCTCCAATGAATTAACATTAATCTCCTTGTCGAACACGTAAGTATATGCGGTTGGGTTACCAGTTTGGTCGACGGGAGTTTTGTCAGACTGAACCAATGCAAGGTTAACATGGTCAAAGATGTCCTGTAGTGGCGACCCGCCAGTAGTAGGAGGCGTCGACGAAGAGCCAGAAGACGGCGGCGGAGTAGTAGTAAGGGACGCACTAAGGGACGCTAAATTGACTAAACCACCTAAGGGAATTGTTTTTCCATTATGCTTATTGACGAGAACCAAATTTAATTGTCCATTGAGATTATCGAAATTATCAAGGAAAATATCACTACCTCCTTCGATTGAAGCCTGCAATTGTTTTGCGGCATCAAAGGTATCGAATAGAATAATGACTCTGTCATTTGCTACCATCTTTTTTGCATTAACTGCTACCATAATACCATTGAATTCATTTTTCAAATTGAGAGGATGTTGTAACTCATTGGCAGTAATTTGGGCAACAAATGTGCGATTCTTATTGGGAGTTAGGGGGGCATTGGGGCTAATGGTAATTAAACCTCGAATGTTATCTTTGATCTCTGCTTCCATTGTGTCAAGCTTATTTGCAATCTCTGTGCACCGCCCAACAAAGGCATCACACACTGCTTCTCCAGTGCCGCTGCCAATCGTTGAAAGCGAACTCTTTGCTCCATTGAGTACGCCGTCAGTGATATCTTTTTTACCTCTTCTATCACTTAAAAACGCCTTTACCTTTTCCACCTCCGCTTTTAATTTATCAATTATTCCCTTTGCGCTCAAAGTACCATTTCCTATAGTACCTCCTGTGGCATTACTGGACAACAACGTCTTTAATTTCCCAGTTTCAGCAGCGTTATTCCACATAGAACCTGCTGTCGTTGCTTTCATGCCATCATCCAAGTGTTTTGCAAGATCTCTTACCTCCGTCGCTAACGTATGGACAGTATAAATGATATCATTTTTCCTATTTGCATCGTTCCAGAAAGCATTCCTTGTGGCGTTTATGCTGTCATCCATTAGCCGTTTTAATTCCGTCCCAATGGCCTTGAGCTGATCCTCAGTAATTTGGTCGCCTGCGCTCGCCACCGACTCATTGCTGTAATCCTTACCCTCGACATTTGCACCAACAGCATTAACAAAACTACTGAGCCACGTGTCCATTTCACTTGCGCTAGCAAAATTCTTCGCCTTAAAATCACCTAAAACTCTCCCGACATGTACATCATTCACACCCTTATTTAAACCATCAACCTTCGCACCACCCGCGATCGCGTTGGCTCTCACATCGGCCGCCGGGAGCCCACTAATTATCTCTTTTACTATTTCGGCTTCGAGTTTGTCGAGAATTTTCCCTAAACTATCGTGTTTGGCAGAATTAAAATAATTATTTACTTCTCCATTCGTCTCGAATGCAGTCTTATAATGACTGTAATGGTGGGCCGTCTCCGGTTTAAAACCCCCGCTTTCTTGGCTTTTATCGAACAAAAACTGCACCATAACATCATTATCAGTTGGCGAGGTGCTCTTTGATGTTAACATTAAACCACCCCTATTTGCTGCAAAAACATTCGCATCTTTTGATTGAGGTGTCAACTTAATGTTGTTGTTAGCGGAATCAACCTCGAAAAAGCCATCGGGGCTTTTTCCGACCAAAAGACGTCCATTTTCATCAACGTCTGTATACACAGGGTCAGGTATTGGTGCTGTTGTACCACTAGCCTTCGTTCCTAAGAACGAAACACCTAACCCCAACGCTGCTAACAAGCCGTAGCGGTTCACTAAAAAACTTACCTTTTTACTTTCTTCCTTCATAACCTTTTTTCCTAAATTAAAGTATAAATATATACTCTATCTTTTTTTACTCTGTTCTTTCTGGAAAAATTGTCAATACCTTTATTGCGCTTTTTTATTTTTTTTCCACTTCATCTTCTTCTTCAATTAGCTCCCATAGCCGATGCCGCCAACTTCCCTTAATGAAAATATTCCCAGTAGTTACCCTCGGAAAATATTCCTTTGCCTGTTTCGTGCTGTCACAGTATAATACATTACTTCCCTTTGACCTTAAACGATCGTAGAGAGGCCACATCTCCTTCCCAATCGCAAATATTATGATTTCCTTCTTACCATAAAAATATGCCGCCACAATCTTGTGAGATGCATCAGAAAATTCACCTAACTCTCCCATTCCTCCAAGTATATAGGTATTATTCCCAGGATATTTTTGGTCAAAAAACTGTAACGCATCAAGCATCGAAATCGGATTCGCATTGTAACAGTCAAGGTAGATCTCGCGATTTCGAAATTTGATTATCTCTCCACGTAGCTTCCCCGGCTTCCATTGCAACATCCGCTCACCAATGACTTGATCGCTCAATCCTAAAATCTTTGCCGTCGTCGCCGCTTTAACAAAATTTTCTATCTGCCCACCACTCATCTCAGGTAGTGAAAAAATTGCATCATTGAAATACTTTCCATTTAAAATAATTTTATGCTCGTCTAACCATTGGAATCGCGTGAAATTCGGATATCGCTCCGTATTTCGATGGTGACCCGTAACAATAAATCGATCCGAAAGCTTCCGAAATGGCTCGTATTGAAGACAATTCTCCGCAACAATTCCTATCTTATTCCGCGAAAGTGTGTTTTCCAAAATTTTACACTTTTCTTTGATGAGTTGTTCAAATTTTGCAAAATTTGCAACGTGTGTGAATGTAACCCCAACGGTAATAGATATGTCCGGTTCAATTAGGTCAATGATACAATCCATCTCGCCAGGACGATCAATCCCTCCTTCAATAATTCCAAATTTCTCAGATTGTATGCGGCTCAGCGTGAGTGTAATACCCAGTTCGTTGTTGAGATTCTCTTCCGTAGCATGGGCACTTTCATCAAGTAGTAACTTTAGCATATCCTTTGTCGATGTTTTACCATAACTGCCCGTTACGGCAACCGTAGTGTAATCCTTACGATGGATTTTGGCAAGCGTTTTGGCCGATTCGAGAACGTCGCTAACACAAAGCTGCGGCAGTATTAAATTTCTGTCAATGCGATTAACAATGGCGCAACTCGCACCCTTCCGCTGGGCATCCGGTAAAAATTCGTGACCATCACGCTGAGCTGTGAGCGCTAAAAAGCAGTCTCCAGGGCGCATGGTCCGTGTGTCATTCCAAAATCCATTAATTTTCTCAGGAAAAAAACCATAGAATTCTGCTCCAGAAAGTCGATGAAAAAGAGAAGTTTCCATGATCTACTATTATTATGATTTGATGGAAATCATGGCAAGGGGAATCCTTTCCTTTGCGATTCCCCTAAGGACTCCTCGCCAGGAGATCCATCCCCTGGACCTGGATTCCGGCCGGCAGGGGGTCTAGGATCCCGCCCGCGGCGAAGCCGCGGGCGGAGCTTATATTTTTAATTAAAAACAATTTTAATTAAAAAAAAGACCATGCGGCCAAACCATGTGAAAACTCGCATGGTTTGGCCGCATACCGAGGTCAAGGAGTCCGGACTCCTTGCGGGAGTCCAGAGGGCAGAGCCCTCTGGCTAGTCCCACAATATGGACATAATATATATTATGCGAAATGAATTCAAAGGTTCTTCTTGAAGAATTCTTCAAACAGGTATTGACAAGACATAAAGGCTCTATACTAAAACTTATTACTATGGAATCTGAACTTTTAAAAATTCGACATTCCGCAGCTCATATTTTAGCTACGGCCATTCAACATTTATTTCCATCAGCAAAATTCGATATCGGTCCCGCAACAAGTGATGGATTTTTCTATGATTTTGACCTTGATCATAAATTTACTACGGATGATTTTCAAAAAATTGAGAAGGAAATGCAGCGCCTAATCGATCAAAATCAAGCCTTTGAATCTCAAATTATTTCCCGTGCTGAGGCCTATAAACTTTTTTCCGATCGTCAGCAAACTTATAAAGTATCGCGCCTAAATGATATTCCCAATGGGGAAATTATAACTATTTATCGTAACGGCGATTTTGTTGACCTTTGCCGCGGTCCCCACGTGCAAAGTTCTAGTGAAATTAAGGCCTTTAAATTACTTGCTATTGCTGGAGTATACTACCGTGGCGATGAAAAAAATCAACAAATGCAACGAATTTACGGCGTTGCCTTCGATTCGAAGGAAGCGTTTGAAGCTTACCTCACCCAAGTAGAAGAGGCGAAAAAACGTGACCATCGCAGGTTGGGCAAAGAACTCGACCTATTTATGATCGATGATGCGGTCGGCCAAGGTCTCATTCTATGGCTTCCTAAAGGAAATATTATTCGCACAGAATTACAAAAATTTATTTCCTCTGAGCTGGAAAAATTAGGTTACATGTTCGTTTCCACACCTCACATTGCCAAGCTGGATCTGTTCCGTACTTCCGGCCATTTTCCTTACTATAAGGATGCACAATATCCGCCAATTGCCGAACGAATAATCCTTGAAAATAATAAAAATTTGACCTGTGCTGAATTGGTAAATGGTCTCGAAAACGGTTTATTGGATGGGTTTTTACTAAGGCCAATGAATTGTCCAGAACACATAAAAATTTATGCCTTAAAGGTACGCTCCTACCGCGATTTACCCATAAAATTGGCAGAATTTGGCACAGTGTACCGCTGGGAGCAATCTGGAGAACTTAGCGGAATGATGCGTGTGCGTGGATTTACACAGGATGATGCACACATCTTTTGCACGGAAGAACAATTGCCTAACGAAATTTGGGAATGCCTAAGATTGGTGAAAATGATTTTTTCGACACTTGGTATTGTCGATTTTCGCGTGCGTATTGGTTTTCGCGATCCGAATTCTAAAAAGTATATTGGTAACGACGAATCCTGGGAAAAAGCGGAAGATGCTCTGCAAAGAGCGGCCAAAATGCTTAGCGTTCCCTATTCCTTGGAAACCGGCGAAGCGGCATTTTATGGACCTAAAATTGATTTTATTGTTAAGGATATTATTGGTCGAGAATGGCAATTGGGTACGGTTCAAGTCGATTATAACCTTCCGGAACGCTTCGCTATCAGCTATATGGGCAACGATAATAGGCCACATAAGCCGGTCATGATTCATCGGGCACCATTTGGTTCCATGGAACGTTTTTGCGGACTACTAATTGAGCATTTTAACGGTGATTTTCCAACTTGGCTTTCTCCGGAACAGGTCCGTCTATTGCTACTCAATGACCATAATATGGACTATGCCAAGGAGATACTTAAATATATGCATGCAGCGAATGTCCGAACTTCGATCGATTCTTCTTCAGAAAAACTCAGTGCAAAGGTACGAAAAGCGGAAATCGAAAAAACTCCCTATATATTTATCGTCGGCGATAAGGAAAGTGAAAGCCGCAGCGTTTCCATACGTTCCCGTCGCGATAGGGCACTTGAGGGCACACGTCCTGTTGATGAAGCAATCAACCTTATCTTAGAAGAAATTCGGATGAAGCGTTTATTTTAATGGTATTTCCCTAAGAGTTGTGTACCATTAGGGTTAATGGTCTGTCTTTTGGATCGGAGATAATTTTCGCATGGTTTTTATAACAACTACAGGCTGAAAGTGTGTATCCATAGCTTTTTGCGCAAGGTATATGACGTAGGGGCTGAGTCCTATGGCTAGCCATTAGGCAGAAACAACTTCCGTGGCTTGAATAAAAATTTCTTCCAAGGTCGTTGATTTTTCCGCAAAATTTAGTAATTTCCAGTTCGTTTCATTGACGATTGTTTTCCAAAAACGTTCAACATTTTCTGTAGGTAAAAGAACAATCAACTGATGTTGATTGGTCTTTAAATTGATAAATACGTCACGAATTCTAATTTCCGGGTGCGTAACTTTAAAAGCATCAATTACCACGGGATCGCATTCTACATAAACAAGCAAAATACGTTCCTCAAAAAATCGTTGTCGCAACTCATTAATCATGCCATTGGCGACAATGGATCCATTATTAATAATAATAAAACGATCGCATAAACTTTCAATTTCTGACAAAATGTGACTCGAAATAATAAATGTTCGCTTACCTTTTTGGGAGGCAACAAGTTTTCGAAATTTTATAACTTGATTGGGATCCAAACCGATGGTTGGCTCATCGAGAATAACAAGATCGGGATCGCCGAGAAGAGCTTCGGCGAAACCTATGCGCTGTTGCATACCTTTTGATAGGGAACCCATTTCCTGATGGCGAATATTGCGTTGAATGTCGACCTGACGCATAATTTTTTCCGTATGGATGCGTACATTTTTTATATCAACGCCTTTCATTGCTGCTCGAAAACGCAAATATTCTCCTACTTTCAGGTGCGCTGGAAGCGGATTATTTTCCAACATAATGCCAATGGAACACTTTGCTCGATGATTGGAATAGGCGATATTTTCATTCCCAATACTTACGATCCCAGAATTAGCATCGAGGAGACCCGATAAAATTTTAAGTGTCGTCGACTTTCCTGCGCCATTCGGCCCCAATAATCCAACAACTTCTCCCATCGAAATTTCAAACGAAATGTCATTGAGTGCATGAAAACGCCCATACTGTTTTACGAGATGCTGAACTACAACAAAGGACTCCAATATGCTTTTTTCATAAAAAAAAAAAACAATCACTCAAGCTGATTTTTCGGCATAGCGTGCTTCTTTGTCGACAAAATTGAAAATCAATGGACAACCCATAAGACCAAATACCTCGCGAATATTGTTTTCCAGATACTGCTGATAAGATTTCATCAGGCGTTGAAAACGATTACAAAAAATTTTTAGCTGGAAAGGAAAATGGCCACTCTGTACCGCATAATAAATTTTGAAACGTTTGCCTGAAATCTGTGCGGGAGGTTGACGCTCAATTAGATTTTGAATAATACGATTAAGTTTTCCCGTAGAAATCGTTTGGGAAGCACATTTGAAAAGATGCACACTTTCGCCTAAAATATTTTCAATGGCAAAGCCCTCTTTGGCTGAAACAAACAGGACCGAAAATTGGGATAATGCAAATAATTCTTTTCGAATGGCTTGGATAAAATTTTTTTTCAAATCTGCCACAGAGTGGTAACCGATAACGCGATTATCTTCGATACCTTTGCAGGCGAGGTCCCATTTATTGACAACAATCGCAAGACATTTTCCTTTTTCTAAGGCATAGCCAGCCAATTTTTTATCCTGCCGCGTAATACCGGAAAGTGCATCGATAATCAAAAAAACAATGTGCGCTTCTTCAAGCGCATGGGTAGAACGCAGCGAGGAAAAAAATTCTACGGAAGAATTTATTTTTTTCTTCTCCCGTAAGCCGGCCGTATCCGTTAATCGAATGCGGTATTCCGTTTCGTCATCTCTAAAAAAAATGTCGTCGCTAATGGCATCGCGTGTCGTTCCAGCAATGGGGCTAACAATCATACGATTTTCCTTTAAAAGCATATTAGCAATGGAAGATTTGCCAACATTGGGACGACCTGCTAAACAAATTTTAATGCAGTTATCATTTTCTTTTTCCGATGCTATTTCGCTGTTTTTATCGGCATATTCATTGATAATTTTCCATAATTCCGTTTCTCCATAACCGTGTTCTGCAGAAACTGCAAGGGAATTAGCATAGCCCAAATCATGGAAAATATCGTAGCGATAACTTTCCTTTTCCGAATCGATTTTGTTAACAATAAGAAACACTTTCTTATTAGGTTTGCGCAATTTTTCCGCTATTTCGTAGTCCAATGGAACACAACCTGTTCGTCCATCGACGACGAAAAAAATAATGTCAGCTGCTTGAATCGCAAAATCAATTTGTTCATTCACCGCCCGTGTTACATCATTTTCCTCCTGAACACTTGAAAAACCAATTCCTCCCGTGTCCATAAAAATAATGCCATTTTCCATCTCGTGGATAATAACGTCGCGCGTGACGCCGGGCTGATCGTAAACAATCGACATCCTACGCCCAATGAGTCGATTGAAAAGACGGCTTTTGCCCACATTCGGACGACCAACCAGTGCAATGGAAATTCCCATTGTCCCATTTCGTAACTATATATACCTTTTCGCAAGCTTATTCGAAAATTCTTCCGAATCTTGGATTCATAATTGAAAAGAAAAAAATTCTTTACGATTGATCAAACATTAGTACTACACCGAATCTATCATGTCTGATAAAATTGAGTGGTGTATTGTGAAGCTAATGGACGACTACAAGTGGTGGCTGGAAAAAGTGAATAATGACACGCAAACCGATACAGATTATGTAGGGGTTATCGATCCTCGGCAATTTGAGCATCTCGTTGAACTGACATCGCCCTTATTCGACTACGGATTACGCAATGAACTCGTAGAAGGAGCATTTTTAAAGCTTCGAATTGTAGCAGAGCTTCCCGATAATCGAGTGAAGCTAGAATTTATGCCAACGAAAATACATTCTGCCGAAGAACCTTTGTTTTTGCTACCCAATGTTATTGCGGATAATGAAGGTCCCTACGCCGAGTTCATTGATCATATCATTCGTCTACGTGTGAAATTACTCAACGATTCCATTGACTTTAAGGTCCCCATTAATGTGGAAGAAATCGAAGAAACATTGCGTGAACAGTACCAGGAAAAATATATCGAAGGTAATAATATACATGTTTTTGACGAGATCGTCGATATTTTAGAATATACACCAAATGGCTATGATATTGCTAATAAAGGTGAGTTTGATGGAGAAGGAGAAGATTTAGGAGGAGGCCATGAGGAATATATAGTCGAAGACGGCGGACTCGAAACAGATGAAAGTGATGAATGGGATAACGAGGAACTGCAAAAATTAGAAATTCTTGATCAATGATTGATATTAAATCTCTTATTCCTCACCGTGAACCTTTTCTTTTTGTCGATTCGATTTTGAGCATCGATGAAAAGAAAATTGTTACGTATAAAATGTTTTCCAAAGAAGAACGTTTTTATGAAGGACATTACCCCAATAATCCTATTACCCCCGGAGTTATTCTCTGTGAAGCAATGTTTCAAACAGCAGCGGCTTTAATATTAAAAAATTTTCCATCGGAAAAAGGAACACCTGTTCTCGCGAAAATAGAAGAAACACGGTTCAAATCCATAGTCAAATCGGAAGAACTTTTAAAAATTACAGCTGAGTTGGGAGAAAAATACAATAATTTTTTTCTCATGAGCGGTATTATTCAAAAAGCTGACGGCACCACTGTGCTTAAAATAAAGTTTTCTTTGGCAATCAATGAATCTTGATTTAGTGCCCGTGGGATTCCGCTCCCATACCCGGTAAGAAGTTGTAGACTCCTTGATCTTCAATATGCTGTAACCCTATTTTTCCTTCATCAATAAAAAATTGTCCTCTCCAGAAAAATGTTGAATGTTGTATTTTTGATTTAATAATTTGCTTCCCTGCTGAATGCAGAGTTTGTGCACCCGTGGAGGCTTCGCCTCCTAATTTTTTTTCAAAAAATTTTGCGGTTTACCGCAAACGGGTGCACAAAACACAAATCCCTACCTCCAACCATTTCACAACACAACAACATCACTGTCTTCACTTTTCACAGAAATCTCATCAGTAGAAATACACCTAGACGGTGGAGAATAAAGCCGAGATGGCTGAGAATAACCAACCTCCGAATCACTTTCAAATGTTGCGTCAAGGTCCTTCACATTACCAATTTCCAAAGGAATTTCCAATGACGAAAATCCATCAGCCTGAACAAATAACGTCCCCTGCCCTGATTCTTCGGTAGCCGCAATATTTACACTAACCGTTCTCGCACCGGGCTCAACACATACTTCTGGCATTATAATACAATTTGGAATATCGGTCATGATATCAATTTTTACGCCATTCGCTGGAGCTGGATGATCGAGCATAAAAACAACACGTTGACCTTCACCGTTAGCCAGATGAATATAACCTGTACTACAACGCAGTACCGATTCGTCCACAGAAAATGTTCCTGCAATCCATTCCTCTCTATTTTCCTTAGAACACACACGTACTTCGTATTCCACATCACATTTTACGTTAGGAACATTAAATCCGATGGCTTCAGGCGATATCCAATTTGCCTTTACCATATATTTTCCAAAACCTACCCTATCGGTTTGCGCCAAGCCGTGACCAAGGATATTTACCGATGTACCGACTGGTCCACGGTTTGGAATCAACATTACAACACACTTAGGTACAATTTCCATATAAAACAAATCGGATTTTATGGTCTTTTCCTGCACATTACCATTTCGACTTCTTTTATAAGCTAATTCAATATAATAAGGAATTTTACCAGTATCATGGAAACAATAGTCACATCCATATGTGCTATCGGAAAGTTTTTCCATTTTATGTCTTTCGCCATTAACGACCACATAGGCTTCAATACTTTTACAGGCAACATTGCCGCCTGTACCGCGGATGGTTATAACAATTGGATAGATGCTCGACTGATTTTTAGGCATTATTTTTGGCGTCAAATTACAGATGTTTTTTTTACCACAACCGGCTAAAAGCAATACATTTACTACGAAAAAAGTCTTTGCGATCCGCAATAATAAATTCATATTGTTGATAATATAGTCATGAACTAATGAATAGGCAAGAAAAAGTTTATCCATCATTGGGTTTATATGTACATGTACCATTCTGTGTAGCAAAATGTGACTACTGTGCTTTTTATAAGGAAACGCCGTCCCATCAAAATCTCGAACGCTACCTTTGCGCACTACTCCTGGAAATGAAAACTATTCACGACAAACGTACCTTTGATACGATTTATTTCGGCGGAGGAACTCCAGGAATTTTATCCCCCAAGGCCATCGATCAAATTATTGAAGTACTACACACCAAGATGCATAAATTTCCTGTGGAATGGACCGTAGAAATTGCGCCGCACACAATTAGCGTCGAAAAATTACAGCATTGGAAAGCTGCCGGTGTCAATCGTATTTCGATGGGCATACAGAGTTTCAGTGAAGCAACACTGCGCACGCTTGGTCGTAAACAAACTCCCCATCAAATTTTTCATGCCTATGAGCTTATTCGTTCAGCAGGGTTCAGTAACGTAGCCATTGATCTCATTTTTTCTGTACCGGGCCAAACTAGTGAACAATTACTCAGCGACTTATCGGCGGCAATTACCCTCAATCCGGAACACATTTCAACCTATTGTCTTTCCTACGAAAATGATACGGTATTAAAAAACAAATTTGGCGAAGGCTCCGATGAGAGTCGCGACTGTGATTTTTACGAGATAGTTTGTACATTTCTCGAAACCAATGGGTATAAACAATATGAAATTTCTAATTTTTGCAAAGCGGGTTATGTATCCCTACACAATCGCAACACCTGGCTTATGCACGAGTGGATTGGAATTGGGCCATCGGCAAGCAGCCAATATCGCGGGCTACGCTACACCAATATTGCTGCTTTGGAATACTGGGCCAATGGAATTGAAAGCAATAGTCCAAAACGAACGGATATCATAGAATTAGATCCCAAAATACTAGCCATTGATGAAATCATTTTTGGTTTACGGATGAATGAAGGCATAGATATGGCAAAAAATCCATATGATAGCCAACTTTCCTCTTTTTTTCGAGATCTATGCGACAAAACATTACTGATGCGAGAAGGCTCAAAAGTTCGACTAACACACCAAGGCCGCCTCCTCTGCGATGCCATTAGTAAAGAAGTTCTCAATATTTTATAGCAAATAATTTTGACCTTTCCATTTATTTTTATAATTTGATTTTCATGGGTATATTTACAAAAATAAATCTGCTTAGCAGTATTGGGCTAATCAGTAGCAGTATTGGAATAGGTACACTTAATGGCACAGAAGAGACCTTTTATTCAAAAATTTCGGCTTTACATAAAAAAAGAGAAATTTCGACTTCAAAAGTAGAAGATACACTTAAGGACACAGTAAGGTCTTTACGTGAAAAAGTAAAAAAAATAGAAAAGACACTACAAAAAGATCCAGATGAAAAAAATCTAGAGGGTACTATAAACATAGATGGAATAACTTATGAAATATCTTCCAAGATGAACGGAGGTAAAATAACCACGACTATCGCATCATCTTTTCAAGGACAACGATTAAAGGTCATGAGTGAAAGTGAAACATTGAATAACTTTATTATTTATAGCACAATGGATGTACTTAGCAGAGCAGAGCTCGAACCAAATATGACAAACATATCAGAGCTCACATTAGATATGAAAAAATTAAATATGAAAAAAACTGCCATAGAAAACTTAGGCAAATTTTATAAGTCGAAAGTCCTTTCAAAATCAAACAAACGACTACTACAATTATCCATAAACAAAAAGATCCCAACAAAATTAAAAGAAAAAGTGGAATCCGAGGGCAATGCAATAGAGCAGAAAATAGCAGCCATGTGGCTATTGATTATATTTTACACATCTCCTGCCATCTCTGAGGAGAGCAAAGAACAACTACAAACATTCATAAACGGACAGGTCCAACAATTAATAGAAGAAGTGGAATCCGAGGACAATGCACCAGAGCAGAAAACAGCAGCCATGTGGCTATTGGGTATACTTTACACATCTCCCGTCATCTCTGGGGACAGCAAAGAAAAAATTGCGCGCTGCTACTTGAAGACATGCAGAGACATTGCAATTTTGTACGCTATCATACGTTTTAACATGAACAACGATCAGGAAAATACATTACGGACTTTAATAGAAAAGTCTATTATAAACAATTCTATTCCTGAAAAGGATGTTTTTGAAATATTATCCTACAAAGACGGAAAAATAGCTACCGATGGATCAAAGCAGCCACCAGACTATAAGCTTAATCCGATTAAGCTATCAGAACAGGATTATGATGAGTATTCTCTAGACGAAAAGGCTAAATACTACAAAGAGAAGGGTGATCATCATATGGCAAGCATGTTAATATTATTACCGAAATTTTTCAATCCTCACAACGAGAATGCCATAGACATAAACGAAGCCATCGACAAAGCCAAAAAGACCCCCAATGCGAGTAATAAAAATATCATAATAGATATAATAAAGGCCTTCAACGGTGAACCCATCGCAGATCTAAATGTCATCAACAATGATAAAGAAATCACAGATCGAATTCGAGACGAAATAAAAAGATCCTTAGAGAAAATACAAAAGGAAATACAAAATAAACTAGACCTCCAAACATATAACGAATTCAAAGAGCAACTTGCATTACTTAAATCCCAAGTTTCAAAAATAGTGAAACGATACAATCGGGCACATGATATGGTACTTATTGCGAATGCATGCGAAGTTAAAACACTAACCGAAATATTACTTAAGGATTTTGTTGATAACAACGAACTCCTACTCTCTTTTACCCAATCATTAGGCGCAATACAAGGGGGGCAACAGATGTGGTCAGACCTTAAAGAAAAAATAGAGCAAATTTCTGGAGAGCTCGATACAGTGGAAAAAGGAGAAAATTCGACTTCAGAAGTAGAAGAACAAAAGGAAAAACGCAGCAATCGGAGTGGTCATCAGAGTGGTCATCGGAGTGGTCATCGGAGAGATCATCGGAGTGGCCATCGGAGAGATCATCGGAGTGGCCAAAACTTGCAGAAGGAATAAAGCAAATTTCTGGAGAGCTCGATACAGTGAAACCAGACCCTTCACAAGCTCAGCCATGATCTCTTTCAAAATCTGCAATAATAAAAAATTCCCAATCCTTCAAACTAGAAGCATCACGTTTCAGATTAATTGATTTCAGAATAAATCACGGCGGCAGGACTATTCTTG
>JAIRRZ010000030.1 GCA_031255715.1 Puniceicoccales bacterium | reverse complement strand
CCCTGAAAACTTCGCTGTGCCCGCGCCCTTGTCAAATTTTTTTAAAAAAATTTTTTATTAATAAAAAAACCCCCCGCCCGCGGCGCCCCGGGGGGCGGGGGTCTCAGACTCCCGGTCGTCCGACACCACGGGCGTCGCCCGTGGTGCCGGACGCAAACCCGATCCAGGGGATGGATCCCTTGGCGGGGATTTTAAGGAGCCCCTTAGGGAGCAAGGGAAAAGAGTCTTCCTTAAAAAGACAGGAAAATTTCGATTGTAAAATTTCAATTTCTTACATAATAAAATACTGTGGAGGGATTTAAAAGTAAAGCAAGCTTTTCGCTAGTTGAACTAATGGTAAGTGTGGGAATTATTGCGGTACTTTTGGGGATAATATTTCCAGCAGTGGACATAATTATCGAACATTCACAGCGAACAAAAGCAGCGAGGAATTTGAGGACCATTGCCTTGGGATACGTCAATTTTATCAATGATTTTGGCAGGCCTATTTATTTCGATGATCTTTCCACTGTGACAAATAGCAGTAATAAGCCCCTTGACATCAACTTACTTGCCGCACTTTTGGCAAAGTACGGTTATATTAAAAACGTTTCCGTTTGGGCCTGGGATTTTGATTATTTAGTAAAAAATTACAAACAGAGTAAAGGGTCGTTGCCGACAAAAATATACAATGCCGATAGTGGTTACATCGATATCGACTTTGCAGGAAGATACAGTGGAGGTAATTTCCCGCTGAGTATAGCATGTTGCGTTATTCAATCTCCCCATTTTGATTACACCAAGTTATTGAGTTCTAAATTTCCATGCGCATGTAGTCGCGGATTGTATAGCGATGGTCGCTGGCGAAAAAAATCCGATGGCAATACTGGTGGAATTTGGGGCGATAAGGGAGGATTAATCGTTTTTTTTGACGGTCATGTGGAATGGTTTAACAATATAATTAATCGATTTACAAAATACAATTCAGCGAATGCGACAACCATTTTATGCGAAACACTTCCCAATGCCCACAGCAGTCTTCCGTATACCGATTCCTGTTTTCTTAATTGGCAGGGTAATGGTTCCTATGGAAATATACACAAATAATTAATGTTTTTATTTTTAGAATTGCAATTTTTTTATGAAACGTTTCAGGGAACGAAAAAGTTTTACGCTAATGGAACTATTAACGGTGATTTCAATTTTAACGATTTTGCTAGCCATTGTCTACCCTGCCGTTCGAGCCGTTATGGATCGCGTTTATCGGGCAAAGGCAGCTAATTACCTAAGGACCATTGCCCTTGCCCATGCCCAATTTATTACCGATTTTGATCGCGCTATCACTTTTGCGGATACAAAAAATATTTCCGGAAATAATACCCATAATGTTAATAATTTTGCTGCCGTCCTTGCAAAATATGGCTATATCGAAGACGTTTCCGTTTGGGCTTGGGATTTCGATTATAAAGTCAAAGCCTATAAACGAGAGACTTCTAAAACTTTTCCCACTGAAATTTACGACAAATTAACAGGAAAAACACATGCTAATTTTATGGGCGGAATTTTTCCCATAAGCGTCGTTTGTGGTATTGTACAATGCCAAAATTTCGACTATAAAACGCTACTCAAAGGAAAATATCCTGCTGCTTATAGCCGCGGACTCAAGGCCGATGGTTCTTGGATGGAATCTTCTACCAATGCCAACGGCAGTGTCTTTGGAACTAAGGGTGGCCTCATTGCCTACTACGATGGCTCTGTGGAATGGTGCACGAATACGGTCAATAAATTTACAGATTATCTTACACAAGCGAAAACTTCTACGATTTGTAGAGCTATTCCCAATATCCATAAATCCATAGAAATTGCCGATTTCGCCGATTCCAATTTTTTGAACTGGATTGCAGATGATCCCTGCCACAGCATTTGACATGTAGGTCCTGATTCCTACAAAGAAACTTATTCGGAAAGCTTCGCTCCCTTGGCCGTATGGTCAATAAATTGCCCGCTGCAGCGAAGCTGCGGGCAGAGTCTTTGCTCCTGTCGATCGAGATTTACCATGGGTCTATTGATAGAGGGCGTAATGCAGAGGATGGATCCTTTGGCAAGAATTCTTGAGGGTATTCAGCCCTTAGAAAAAGTCCCATAGGTTACAGCTTTTCCAATTCGTATCCATCCCTATGATCGACAATGTGCCAACCTTTTTCAATGAGGAGCTGTCGCAATCGATCGGATTTTGTAAAATTTTTGCTTTGTTTAGCTTCCCATCTTTGCGTTGCAAGTTCGGCAATATCACTGGGAATTTCGGCCATTTTCAAATCTTCTTTCCAATGAAATACGAATTTCTCGATACCCAGAATAAAGCAGAGCGTGTACAATTCACTAAAAAGTGATTCACTACCTTCGGTATTATTTAAAATCGAAAAAATTTCGCCTAAACACTTGGGAACATTAAGATCATTTTTGAGTGCTTCGATTGCGCTATTAAAGTGGCGATAGGCTATGTTTTTTTGAAGCAAACTTTCATTGAGAAAAAAATTGTTTGCTTTTTGCCAATTCATCACTTTCGCTCTTAGTTTACTGAGCGCACTCCGTGCGGCATCGAGCCCAAATAAAGTAAAATTTAAAATTTGTCGATAGTGACCATTGACTAGTGCATAGCGAATAACATGTGCGTCATAGCCCTTATTTTCTAGATCGCTCAAAGTAAACAAATTGCCCAAGCTTTTCGACATTTTTTGCCCCTCAACTTGTAAATGCTGCGAATGAAACCAATACCTGACGAAGGGCTTTCCCGTAACGCATTCCGTTTGTGCCATTTCATTTTCGTGGTGCGGAAAACAAAGATCGATGCCACCACCATGAATATCAATGGTTTCACCCAAATATTTTACTGACATTGCACTGCATTCAATGTGCCAGCCGGGACGTCCTTTCCCCCATGGACTTTTCCAAAATACGTCGCCATCCTCTTTTTTGTAAGCTTTCCATAGGGCAAAATCGTGAACCGAATCTCGATCATACTCGTCCGCCAAATTTGTTTGCCCCATACTGTTTTCATTTTGTGTCGCAAGCCGTTTGACATCGATACCCGAAAGTTTACCGTAATCCGGATATGATGAAAGGCGAAAATATACGGAACCGTCGGAAGCTACATAGGCGTGCTTTTTTTGAATCAAAATTTCGATCATTGCAATTTGCTCCGCAATATGGCTAGCCGCTTTAGGCTCTGCATCGGGCGATAAAATATTTAATGCTTCGCAATCTCGGTGAAAAATATCTGTCCATCTCTTCGTAAAACTTTGCAGTGAAATATTTTCCCGTTGGGCACCGCGAATCGTCTTATCGTCGACATCAGTGATATTACGGGCAAATTTCACGCGATAGCCCATCGCTATAAGCAAACGATGTAAAACATCCTGAAGCAAAAATGTGCGAAAATTACCGATATGAGCGTAATTATATACCGTTGGGCCGCAGCAATAAATGCTTAGAGTTCCATCCGAATTGCTGGGAACGATTTCTTTAATTTGATGACTTTGTGTATCATAAAGCTTGATAACATCCATGGATGGCAATTTCTGATTCATAAAAAAAAGTGCAATATTTTTATTACCGAAGGGCTTTACCCTCTGGACTCCCGCAAAAAGCTACCACTGGCGACGCCTGTGGTGGTGGCCTATAATCTAGATTTAGGAAATGGTATCCCCTGGCGAGAAGTCCTAAAAGCGCGTAGCTCCTAGGTAACAAAAATTATTTGATAAATTATCTTTGCAAAAGGAAAAATTTTTTTTCATAGTGTGAGAAACTTCCTTCTCGTAATATGAAATTTGGTTTAAAGTTAAAAAATTCTCTAGGGAAAACGCTTGGATTTTTATCGCATGACATTGGTATTGACCTTGGGACGGCTAATACACTTGTTTTTGCGAAGGATCGTGGCATTATCATGAATGAGCCCAGTGTGGTAGCAATTTACACGAATTCGAAAAAAGTGCGTGCAGTTGGCTTGGAAGCAAAAAAAATGCTAGGTCGTACACCGGCGAATATTATGGCTATCCGTCCCATGAAAGACGGTGTTATTGCAGATTTTGAAATCACGGAGGCGATGTTGCGTTATTTCATCAATAAGGCTTCGCGAACAATGAAATTTATTCCACCACGGGTCGTCATTGCCGTTCCTTCTGGCATTACGGAAGTGGAACGACGGGCGGTTAAAGAATCGGCGATCCACGCTGGCGCACGCGATGTGCTATTACTGCAAGAGCCGATGGCGGCAGCGATTGGTGTTGGATTACCGATCGACGAACCCGCAGCAAGTATGATTGTAGATATCGGCGGAGGAACGACGGAAGTGGCGATTTTATCGTTAAACGGTGTTGTTTTTTCGCAAAGTATTCGCATTGGCGGTGATGCGATTGACAATTCGATTATCGCCTACATCAAAAAAATGTACAACCTAATTATCGGAGAACGAACAGCGGAAGAAATAAAAATTCGCGTAGGATCAGCAGCAAAATTAGAAAATGAGTTGGAGATGACAATCAAGGGACGCGATGCAATTATTGGTTTACCTCGGACAATTAAAATTTCCTCTGTGGAAATTCGTGAAGCGTTACGGGAAGCAGTTTCGGGAATTGTTGAAGTGATTAAAATTGCTCTAGAAAAGTGTCCACCAGAGTTATCATCGGATCTCGTCGATCGAGGTATTATACTAGCAGGAGGGGGGTCAATGATACGGAAACTCGATCGAGCGATTAGCGAATCGACCGGATTGCCAGTTATTGTTGCAGACGATCCTTTATTTGCAGTTGCAAATGGAACGGGAACTGTTTTGCAAGATTTAGGCTTGTGGCTATCCGAAGACTAATGGTAATATGATAATATTTTGATGGCAATTTTGAAAGTCTTTTTTCGTTGTTTAATCATATTTATTATTATTTTATTTTTTTTAAAAAAATCTTTTAATCCAAAATTATTCTTGCAATCCATTGCGGTTCCATTTTTAGTGATTGGTTCCAAGGTAAGACGAGGAATCGATGAAATTTTATTCCACACGGAATCACGTGAAAACTTGATTAAAATTTGTAAAGAACTGACAAGCGAAAATCTAACATTAAGATCACAATTACAGATGGATCAAAATTTGAAAGAACGACTTGGAAATCTTGAAAAATTACTACGAATTGGAGAAAAAATTTCGTGTCAAAAAATTTATGCACGCGTGATTAAACGTAACTCTTCTGCATGGTTTGAATCGATAATTATAAACAAAGGAAGTATCCATGGCGTAAAACCAAATGTGCTTGTACTCGCGAAAGGCCATATTATTGGGAAGGTTATGGAAACTGCGAGTCAGTTTTCAACAATTGCATTAACATCTAGTCCTAAATTTCGTCTGGCGGTTCAATTCGAAAACTTTTTAGCGCCGATGATTTTCACCGGTAACGACAGTGGCTTTTGTGAAAATAATGCAAATAAAGTTGGGTTTAGAGCCTTCGGAGTTGTGAAAAATATTCCAATAAATGCTCGAAATTCCCTACAAATCGGAACGAAAATTTTTGCAGCATCACTAGCTCATACGGATTTCAATATGCCATTGGGTAGCGTTGCGGAATTGCGTGAACAGGCCGATGGCATATTTTTACAAGTAGCAATTGATCTTCCTGAAATTACCAATAGCTTGCAAGAAGTGCTCATTATCGTTCAAAATGATTTATAAAAAACAATTTCACCAATTACCCTATGACACAAAAAAGAGAATTATTTTACGATTTTTGTTTCTATTTTTTCTGGAAATTTCAGTCAATAAATTGTTTGCCTTATACGGTCTATCGATTTCCATTCTTCCTTTTTGCTGGCTTATTTTTGTTAAAAAATATTTCAATTTCCACATAGGATTGGGACTATTTAGCATCGGATTTGTGTCCTACTTTTGTTTTTGTCATTTTGCATTTTTTCAACTTTTATCTACTGCAATTGTCATGTTTTACGTTGCACATCTTACCGATATCGACAAAATTTCTGCTTGTTTAGCCTTTCTTGTGCAAAATTTGTTGTTTGTATTTTTTGATCCCAATTTTAATTCTAAGACATTTATTCGATCTTTTTTACTTTCGCTGGTGTGTATCGTAATCGCCAAATTAAATCCTGTTCCCTCGGATGCGCATCGCCACGAAACAGTTTTTTCGTAAATTTTTCTATTGTAATCCCTAAGGGCTGCGTGCCCTTAGAAATCCCTGCCAGGGGATCCATCCCCTGGACCGGGTTTGTCGTCCGGCACCTCGGGCGGAGCCCGAGGTGCCGGACGACCGGAGGTCCTAGACCCCCGCCCGCGGCGAAGCCGCGGGCGGGCCCGGGCCCTGCGGCCGAACCATGCGAAGTTTCGCATGGATTGGCCGCGTATCGAGGTCAAGGAGTCTGGACTCCTTGCGGGAGTCCAGAGGGCGGAGCCCTCTGGGTAAACTTTTCTGCGGGATTTAACGGTAGCATTCTATGTTTTTTTTTGTTTTTTCTTGACATTTTGGAGACAAGCTAGTGGTATAGATACATGTTGTCAAAGGTCCATTCGGGAGCAGTTATTGGAATTGAAAGCACTCCCATTCTGGTTGAGGTTAATACGGAATTACCTGGTGATCCTAGATTTATTACCGTCGGGTTGCCTGACACGGCCGTCAAGGAGTCGCAGGATCGCGTGGCTTCTGCGCTGATGAATAATGGATTTTCGATGCCCAAAACACGCACCGTTGTCAATTTATCGCCTGGAAGTTTACGAAAAGAAGGGCCGATTTACGATTTACCGATAGCGCTGGGAGTGATTAAAAGTACAGGACAAGCGAAATTGCCCGATTTGGGGGATTTTGTCGTTGCTGGGGAGTTGAGTTTATCGGGGGAACTATTGCCCATTGCGGGATGTATTGCTCTAGCTATGCAGGCGAGAAGGTATCATAAAAAATTGATTTTGCCGAAAATTTCTGCAGAGACGGCGACCTTTGTTCATGATATTGATATTTTTGCGGCGAGTTCCTTACGTGAAGTGGTACAATTTTTGTCTCAGGAGATAGTATTACCGAAAATTGATATGGAATTTACGTCAGGCATGATGCAAAGTCACTTTGATGTTGATTTTTCCGAGGTGAAAGGACAGAGAACATTGCGTAGGGCGGTGGAGGTTGCCGTAGCTGGTGGACATAATTTGCTGATGGTTGGAACGCCAGGATCAGGAAAATCTATGATTGCGAAGCGTATTCCAACGATTATGCCAACGCCGACATTGGAAGAATTTTTAGAAATTTTATCCGTGTATTCCTCATGTCAGAAAGTCAATTCCATTGGTGAGGTTAAGCGACCCTTTCGGGCGCCGCACCATACAATTAGTGATGTCGGCTTGCTAGGGGGAGGAAGTTATCCGGTGCCGGGGGAAATTTCTTTGGCGCATAATGGTGTATTATTTTTAGATGAATTACCGGAATTTCGTCGATCGACATTGGAGGTATTGCGTCAACCTTTGGAAGATGGATTTATTGCCATATCGCGCAGTGCAGCAAAGGTACAACTTCCGTGCTCTTTCATGTTGATAGCAGCAATGAATCCGTGCCCATGCGGATTTTTAGGGGATTCGAAGCGGGAATGTCTTTGTTCGCCGGGGCAGATTCAGCGCTACCGTTCGAAGATCAGTGGGCCACTATTGGATCGCATTGATCTTCACATCGACGTACGTCCTATCGATACATCGGAATTGCGCTATCAACATCCATCGGAGAATTCTGCGGCAATGCGTGAGCGTGTAATTGAGGCACGCGATGTTCAAAAACGGCGTAAACAATTGAACAATTTTACAAATGCAAAGATGAATCATGGCGATCTAAGAAAATATTGTTCTTTAAATAAGGCCTGTGAACTGCTTTTGACTTCGGCAATCGATACACTAGCCCTATCGGCTCGGGCACACGACCGCATTTTAAAGGTGGCGCGAACCATTGCTGATTTGGAAAATGTGGAAAATATTTCCGAGAATCACCTTTTAGAAGCGATTCATTACCGTTCTCTGGATCGAAAATTATTCTAGATGATCGCTGAAATATGTAAGTTATTTTTGAAGTGAGTGTTTTTGGAGATCATCTTTGGAAACAATTGCCACCATTCTCGAGGCTAAATATTGTCTTAGTTAAAAGAACTGCTGAAGATTTAGCTAACATAGTTATTGCGTTTCATGAATTCTTCAATAAATTTTGTTGTCACATTACCCGCACGAAAATCAATGTCCGACATGATCGCTTTCGTAAAGGGTATTGTCGTCGAAATTCCACGAATGATGTATTCTCCGAGTGCACGATTCATTCGATTAATAGCGATATCGCGCATATTCCCCGTTGCAATGAGCTTTGCAATCATGCTGTCGTAATACTGTGGAACTTTATATCCTCCATAAATGTGGCTATCCACACGGATACCGTTGCCACCGGGTGCGTAATATAGCGTAATTTCGCCTGGGCATGGCGTAAAGTTGTGTTCCGGATTTTCTGCATTAATACGGCATTCAATGGCATGCTTTGTGAACTTTACATGTTTTTGATCGAATGGAATTTTTTCTCCAGCCGCAATACGTAGCTGCAAGTCAATGAGATCGATTCCCGTTGCCTCTTCGGTTACTCCATGTTCGACTTGGATACGCGTATTCATTTCCATGAAATAAAAATTCCCATTTTTATCCACTAAGAATTCAATGGTTCCTGCATTTTCATAGCCACATTGTTTGGCCAGGCGTACCGCTGCATCACCCATCTTTTCGCGTAAATTATTATCCAAAAATCCCGATGGCGCCTCTTCAATAATCTTTTGATAGCGTCGTTGAATCGAGCAATCACGTTCTCCTAAATGCAATATTTTCCCGTGTTTATCGCCGACGATTTGGATTTCGATATGGCGGGGATCTTCGACAAATTTTTCGATGTAAACCGTTCCATTGCCAAAATTTTTTTCTGCTTCTGCCCGAGCAACATTGAATTCTTTGCTAAAAGAAACGGAATTATTGACCAGTCGCATGCCTTTTCCTCCTCCGCCTGCTACCGCTTTAATGATAATTGGAAATCCGATGGATTCTGCAATTTTCAGAGCTTCATTTTCATTTTCAATGATACCTTCGCTACCGGGTATTACGGGAACTTTTCCCTTTTTCGCTATCTCTTTAGCACAAGCCTTATCACCCATTTGGCGAATTATTTCTGGACGTGGGCCGATGAAATTAATATTACAATCGCGACATTGTTCCGCAAACATTGGATTTTCTGATAGGAATCCATAGCCCGGATGAATTGCATCCACATTACCTAGTTCGGCCGCGCTAAAGATGCGATCTGCGCGTAAGTAACTTTCCGATGTGGGAGCTCGACCGATACAGATAGCTTCATCGGCTAGCTGCACGTGAAGTGATTGTTCATCGGCTTCCGAATAAATAGCCAGTGTTTTAATACCTAATTCATGGCACGTTCGGATAATCCGTAGCGCAATTTCTCCCCGATTAGCAATTAAAATTTTATCAAACATTCAACAAATTTCTACCTTAAAGAGAGGTTGGCCAAATTCGACAGGTTGACCATTTTGGACAAATATTTCGCGGATAATTCCCGTAACATCGGCTTGAATCTCATTCATAACCTTCATTGCTTCTAAAATGCAGACAGGAAAATCTTTTTCAATTTTCGAACCAATGCGAACAAAGGTATCACTATCGGGTGAAGGTGCTGCATAAAACGTACCGACCATTGGCGATTTGATGATATAAAGATTTTCGGATGACGTTGTTTGAATGGGGATATCGGTTTCTATGGGAACGGTTGGAATATTAGGTTGCAGGGCATAGGACCGAGATAAATCAGGAGCAAATGCAGCTCCATTTTTACGCAAAACAATCTTCGTTTTGCCGTCTGCGATTTCGATTTCAGATAGGTTCGAACGATCCATGATCGCAATTAAATCTTCGATATCATCCTTATTCAAAATATTTCCTCCAATTTCAATTATCCGCTTGACCAATTAAATTTTTCCCAAAAATCAATTGCACACTAGAAAATAATTATGCAACATCAAGGTAAAATTTCACCTCAGAGGATTACTATCAACGAAGAGTTATCCCCGGGCTTTGGGAAAAGTATCCATACGTTTTCGCAATCCAAAGATATTTGCCAAGATACGGTCGTTGCGCGCAAAACGCTAACTTTCGATGCCTTGCGCTACCTTTTCCAGGGGGCGTTAGATCGAGAATTAAGTACCATTTTAATGCTGACGGCAGTGTCTGCTTTGGGCGCATCAATTAGTTCCAAGTCCGCTCTTAAGGCATTGGCTATCGTTGGTTCCACCTCCATGATTTTTACACCGATGCTTCAGCAGTTAGTGGATCGTTTTTGCTGGGATAGTATGAAAATTTCGGCATTGTATTTTACGTTGATGGGGATTGCTTTTTTTTGCGCGGCATTTGTAGATTCTTGGATTTTATTTTTTACTTTCATGGCGTTTGCTAAGATTTTTGATAGGCAGCAAATTCCTCTGATGATCGGTGTTTATGTGGATAATTACCCTAGGATGAGTCGTGGGTTTAATGTTGGAATAGCTTTAACATGTATGCCAATTGGTGGAATGCTTTTCGCATCAATTGCAAGCTATATTTTTGCTAAAAAACCGGGTAGTCTAAGTGGTTTGTTATTTTTAGCGAGCCTATTAGCTTTGTGCTGTGCGATATGCTTTTTGAAAATTCCGATACGTAAAGTTGTTTCCAAGCCTTATCCTCCGTTTAGGGATAGTTTCAAATTGATATTCCAGGATCGTGTTTTTGCGACGATTCTTTTGTTATATTCGTTTATTGCCATTGCCAATCAAATGACGTTGCCGTTGCGTGTGGAATATTTGGCAAGCCACAGGCATGGGCTCGATATCTCCTACGGGGGGATTGTAGCAATTTTCGGTATTATTCAACCTTTGGCAAGTGTTGTTAGTGGGCCGTTTTGGGGAAAATTATACGATCGCGTTAGTTTAATTACCATGCGCCAATGTGTGACGATTTGTTTTTTAATCGGCATTCCGCTATTTTTTGCAACGGATAATCTGACAACTATTTATTTAGCAAGTGTACTTTTAGGTATTGGGCGAAGCGGTGGTGTTATTTTTTGGAGTCTATGGATTTCGGCCATTGCGCCTCGAGATAGGGTAAATGAATACATGGGAGCGAATGCAGCAATCATGGGTTTACGTGATGCTCTTTCTCCTATTTTGGGTTATTTTTTATTGGAGTTTGCTGGGCCGTTTGTTGTTGGTGTAGTGGCATTTATTCTTTTGACTTTCTCCATGTTTGGTTTCGAACGTCTTTGCCGTTCCTATGCCTATATGCGGCGCATTTCAATCATTGGGAAATAAGTTTCCTAAGAATTTGCACATTTTGACCATTACGTATTGAGCAGAAGGGCAGGGGGACTTACAATAATCGATATGATATTTTCATTGTTTTTTCTAGCTAACAGACAATTTCTCTTCTTATTCCTATTGTTCTTTCCTTTCTCCGCCTTTTTGAAAGTAAAATAGCAGAAGCAAGATTTTAGAAAAAATATTGAAATTTATTCCTAGATTAAAATTTTTGGCGCTCCTGCCGGGACTCGAACCCAGACCCTCGGTTCCGAAGACCGATGCTCTATCCATTGAACTACAGGAACTCGCTCTCAACATCGTAATTATACCTATTTAAAGTCAAGTCAATCCTGGACAAGAGTTACAGTTAATGCTTAAAATACCCAGTTAGACTTATTATAATATATTTGGCGTTCTTGCCGGGATTCGAACCCAGATCTTCGGTTCCGGAGACCGATGTTCTATCCATTGAACTACAGGAACCTTGCCTAATAATTCCACTAAGGATTGCAATTAATTGTTCAAAGTCAAGAGAATCTTAGGGAAATAGTGAATAAATTCGATATTTATTCTCTGTCGATGGGGCATATTATTGGTGGCGATGGCAAAGCTCGTATTTAAAGGAATGATTTGCTGAGCACATTAAAGGCAAGGTTTAATTTTTTTATTTCATTTTTTTTATGAATTTAAGAATCACTTATTTTTCTTTCTTGTGTATCTTGAAAACTTTTCTTACTTTTTCGAAAAATGAGAAGAAGTTATCATTGCGGTGCGCTTACAAGAAAAAACATGGGAGAAGTGGTTCGATTGATTGGATGGATTCAGTCGATTCGTGACCATGGCGGTTTAATTTTTGTGGATCTGCGTGACCGAAAAGGTATTACGCAAATCGTTTTTGATCCTAAAAATGATGTTTATTCAACTCTATTGCCGGTGCTCAAGGATGAATCTGTCATTGAAATTTCGGGTATGGTTAATTTGCGTCCAAACGATACGGCCAATCCCCATATCGCAACGGGGGAAATTGAAATTGTTGCCGATATGCTCAAAATTCATAATATCGCTGAAACGCTGCCGTTTCCTTTAGAGGATAGCAAGGCCGATAAGGTCAGCGAAGATTTGCGCCTTACCTACCGCTACCTGGATTTGCGCCGTCCCAAAAATTTACACGCACTATGTACTCGCCATCGTATTGCCCATACTGTCCGCAATTACCTGGACCAGCAAGACTTCATCGAAGTTGAGTTGCCCTATTTATTTAAAACAACGCCGGAAGGAGCTCGAGAATTTCTTGTTCCAAGTCGACAAAATCCGGGATCGTTCTATGCCTTGAGCCAATCACCGCAACAATACAAACAGATGCTTATGGTGTCCGGCGTCGAGCGCTATTATTCCCTCGCGCGCTGTTTCCGCGATGAAGATTTGCGTGCCGATCGACAACAGGAATTTACTCAAATTGATTTGGAGATGTCCTTTATCGATTGTGAGGACATTTATAAATTAATTGAAGGCATGATGCGGATTGTTTTCAAAGAAACCC
This sequence comes from Puniceicoccales bacterium, assembly GCA_031255715.1. GTDB lineage: Bacteria > Verrucomicrobiota > Verrucomicrobiia > Opitutales > LL51 > LL51. Next base: position 59,619 of record JAIRRZ010000030.1, on the reverse strand, counting down.
TGAATCGCGCTATCGAAATACCATTTATTCGCCTACCGTTTCAGGAGGCTATGGATCGTTTTGGTTCCGATAAACCGGATACGCGTTTTGCTTTGGAGCTGGTCGATTTATCTCCGATTTTTAGACACTCCGCATTTAAAGTATTTCGCGACTGCCTGGAAAAAGGTGGTTCGATTAAGGCAATTAATATCAGGCAACTTGCCGATATTACGCAGGGCGAATTAAAAAATTTGGAAGACGTTGCCAGAGCATTGGGAGCGAAGGGATTAGCCTTTATCAAAGCTGAAAAAGGTGAATGGAAATCGCCAATTCTAAAATTTTTATCGGAACAGGAAAGGGATGCTTTGAGAAAAACGCTTTCCATTGAAGATGGCGATATTGTATTTTTTGCAGCATCGGACTGGTTACAGGCGTGTACGATTTTGGGACGAATTCGCTTGGAATGTGCTCATTTACTTGTCGATCGCGGACGTTTAACGATTCCAAAGGATCAATTTAATTTTCTGTGGGTAATCGATTTCCCACTCATTACCTTCGATACAGAGCAGGGATGCTACGTTGCGACGCACCATCCTTTTACGGCTCCGGTAGAAGGGGATGAGGAAAGATTAAAAACCGATCCGCTCAGCGTTCGGGCGCAACACTATGACATCGTTTTGAATGGATTCGAAATCGGTGGGGGTAGCATTCGTATTCATAATTCTGCGTTACAATCTCTAGTAATGCGCGATATTTTGAAATTGGATGAACAGACAATCCTGGATCGTTTCGGGTACATGTTGCGGGCATTTAAATTTGGTGCTCCCCCTCACGGTGGTATTGCGGTTGGCTTGGATCGTTTAGCAGCGATTATCTGCGGAAGCGACTCTATTCGCGATGTCATTGCATTTCCTAAGACGCAAAAAGGTCAAGATTTAATGGCGCAAAGTCCATCCCATGCTTCTGAAAAACAATTGCGCGAACTGCATATTGCGACGATTATGCCCCCAGGAAAATAAAGTTTGAATATTTGGATTTATATACATTTTCTATTCGCGTTTATTTGAAATGTCGGCTTTTGTGCAAAAACGAAGCGAGATTTGCCGCTAAACCTGGAGGAACGAGAGGATTTAGGACCACCATTAGGACCTCCTAATGGTAGATTCAACAACCGGGGAATCGCTGTATCAGAGAAATTTCAAAGCAAAAATGGTGCGATTTTCGTTGTACAGAGAGGCAAGAATGACAGTGCCTAATATTTGAAAAAACAAAACTTACTTTAATGGTCAAGAAATAGTTCAAGATATAATAATATAAATGTTCCCATGGGAAGGTTTTCGGAGTGTTTTAAAGATGCGAAGACTGTTTTTCCAAATGAAGTCCAGGCAAAGGTTTTGGAAAGAAAATTGAAACCGTTTTCCTATTCTTCAATTTCTGCGCCAACTAAGCCCTGTTCGCGGAGGGTATCCATGATACGTGCGGCGCGATTATAGCCGATTTTTAGTTTGCGTTGTAGAAAAGATGTTGATGCTCGATCATTTGTTCGGATAATTTCTAATGCGCGTGGTATCAGGTCATCGTCCCATTTTTCACCATTTTCAGATTCTGAATCACAATTGTTTTCAATCTGTTCTTGGACAGATTCCTCAAATTTTGGTCCTCCATTTTTTTGATAAAGGTAATCGACGATACCATTAATTTCATCGTCGGAAACGAGAGCTCCCTGGGCACGGAGTAAACCCGATGCTCCTGGAGGAGAAAACAGCATATCGCCTTGGCCGAGAAGCGCTTCCGCTCCGCCCATATCCAAAATCGTTCGACTATCCACTTTCGAAGATACTTTAAATGCAATGCGACTGGGCAAATTGGCTTTAATGATGCCCGTAATAACGTTCACCGATGGCCGTTGCGTTGCCAATATGAGGTGGATACCTGCCGCGCGAGCTAGCTGCGCAAGCCGTGCGATGTTTGTCTCAATATCTCCGGGGGCAACCATCATGAGATCGGCCAATTCGTCGATAATACAAACGATATAGGGAAATTTTCGGTATTCCATTTCATTCTCTTTGTCGATTTTTTGTGAATTTTCTAATTTTATGTTATAGTTAGTAATGTTGCGTACACCCACTTTGGCGAAGGTCTGGTAGCGTAATTCCATCTCTCCGATGAGCCATTTTAATGCGCTGGGTACTTTTTTAGGATCAGTTACAACCGGAACAAGCATGTGAGGCAATTGGTTGTAGTTTTGCATTTCGACAATTTTGGGATCAACCATGATAAAGCGTAAATCTTCTGGCGAAGCATGATAAAGTAGAGAGGCAATGATTGCATTGATGCATACCGTTTTTCCAGAACCCGTTGCGCCAGCGATAAGGAGATGGGGCATTTTGGCGAGGTCATAGATCATGGGATCTCCCGTAACGCTGCGACCCAAAACGATTGGAATCGCTGCCGTTGATTCCGCCCATGTTTTCGATTCCAAAATTTCGCGCAGATGAACGCTTGCCGGGTCTTTGTTTGGCAACTCGACGCCTACGCAACTTTTTCCGGGAACCGGTGCAATAATGCGTACCGATTTTGCCGCTAAACCTAGGGCAATGTTTTTGTCCAAATTAGCAATTTTTTCGACGCGAATTCCTGCGTCTGGCGCCACCTCGTAGCGCGTGATAACGGGACCTTTATGAATTTCTCCCGTTGTGACGTGTACACCAAATTGTGCCAAAACTTCAACTAATTTTTGTGCAACCTGCTCACAATTTTCTCGGCTATTGCCTGTGCTCTTAGAAGGATTAAGTAAATCAATCTCCGGAAAAATATACCCCGAATCGCGTTTTTTGAACGTTATATCGATTTTATCGATGCTTGTTTCTTCAAAAATTTGGATGCTAGTTAATTTTTGAGGTGAGTTTTTAGCGGAGTTTATCACTTTAGTTTCATGGATTTTGGGTTCAACTTTCGGATCAGATTGCTCAGAAAAATTCTGATGTTTTGAAGGATTTCTGTGAAATATTCTGTGGATTAGTTTAAAAAATAAATAGAAATATTTGAGGGTTTTTTTCATGCAATTACCCAGTAACGTATTACCATAGAGGAAAATTTGGAGCGAAAGGATACTAGAAATAATCAATATCGTACCCAATTTACCAAATAACGGTAAGAATGTGCGTTCCAAAAGAAGTGTACCCGCGATACCTCCTAGCCCAGCCGATAGGGAAGGAAAAGGTGGTAGCTTGAGAAATTTTTGGAGCCAACTAAAAAAAATTGTGATGAAAACGGTAAAGCCAACCAAGAACAATATATGCCAAAAGGAGAATTTTTTGGGAAATGCACATGTGCAAAACAGTAAAAAAGGAATAAGAGGAAGCAATATTGTTGTTCCGCCGAAGATGCGAAATAACCAAAATGCAATCGTTGATCCGAATGTTCCCATAAGATTATTCGACTCAGTATTGCAATTCGTTGTCATCAAGTGACTTTGTTGTGGAGAGAAATCGAAAAGTGCAATCGCAAGTAATATCGTGCAGATTGCCATGAATAGACCGCAAATAATTCGCTTTTTTGTTGACATATTAAATACTGCCTGAAGCATACCGAACATTTTCTTGCACTGCAATAAAAATCTGAAAATAGCAAAAATTTTCTTGATCGGTTGGCAGATATTTTTTCGCTAAACCTATCGGGGGATTAGCTCAGTTGGTTAGAGCGTTTGCATGACACGCAAGAGGTCACTGGTTCGAGCCCAGTATCTCCCACCAAAGAGTGTGTGGTTTTCTTCATCCTTTGCAGAGAGGCTTGCCGTGGAAAGCTATCCGTGTTCAGCAAGGAATTTGCTATAAGGTTTTCCTACCACAAAAGGAGTTACGGACTCCTTAGCCCCAATATATAATCAAATCATGCGAAACTTTGCGTGATTGTCTTAGTTTTTCGTTTGCCGTCGATTATGCTTGCTTTTTATTTCAAAAGTTTTTTTTCTATAAAGAATAAAGAAATTGATAAAAGTGGAAAAACGATTTTTACTGATTGGTGCGGGAGGTATGGGCATGGCGCCTCTGTCGCTTTACTTACGTCAGCAAAATTACAATATTTATGGTTATGATGATGCTCTACCAATTTTTTTAGAACATTTTTTTGAGCGGCAAAACATTATTATCTGTGAATCTTTTCCGGAAAATATCGACCGTGTTATTTACTCCAGCGCGATCCCAAAGAATCATCCATGGCTAATGGAAGCCAAAAAACGAGGCATTGAAATAAGCCTTCGCGGCGAGTTTTTAGCGCAATTTTGTGAAAAAAAGAAAATGATTGCCATAGCCGGCTCCCATGGCAAGACCACGGTGGTGGGCATGCTCATCGATTGCTTTCCACATTGTGATTATATTTTAGGTGGATTTTTCCAGAGCGAGGAAAAATTGCCGGCAAATTATGCGCTGGAAAATGAATTTCTTATTTGCGAAGTAGATGAAAGTGATCACACAATTGAGCGTTTTTCTCCCCATGTAACGGTGGTATTAAATTTGGAAGACGATCATTTGGTCCAATACGGCAGTGTTGAAAAGCTGGATTTAGCATTTGAAATGCTTTTTCAAAATACACGCCATACTATTATTATTCCCGATTGGGATACCCGATTAGAAAAGATTATTAAAAATTCCAATGCCACAGCGAAAGTTATAAAAGTAAAAATTGCCCAATGGGCATCGGCTTTGGATAAAAATTTATCCATATTGCAATGCATTTTCAATTTATTGGAAAACGATGCTCTTGAATCTCATATGCCTTCTAAATTTTCTTCCCTATTCCGTCGCAATCAATCCTTGGGTACACTTTATTTTGAGCAACCTGTGGAAATTTTGGCGGACTATGCTCACCATCCGACGGAAGTGAGCCAGTGTATTGTTCATTTTGAAGAAAAAAAGAAAGAAGTTGCCTTCGTTTTTCAGCCACATCGTTACACGCGTACACAGCAATATGCCCAAGATTTTGCGAAAGTTTTTACTGAAAAAAATTGCACTTTTCTACCCGTATATCCAGTCGGTGAAAAGTTTTTAACCGATGGTACAACGGAAACAATTTTAAACTTTTTTCCCGAAAATAATAGGCCCAAACTTATTACATCTTTGAATGACTTTACCCTCGAAGAGGGGGGTAGTGTATTGCAAGTTTTAAATAAAAGTTCGTTTCCGAATAAAATTATATTTGTTGGAGCCGGCGATATTTTTTACCAAGCAAAGGAGTGGGTTTTTAAACAACAAATTCAATTGGTAAAGATTTTTTTAATAGCACAAGGCATTGCATTTTCTGAAAATATTTCCATTAAAAAATACAATACATTCTGTATCGGCGGATCCATTCCTCTATTGATCGAGCCAGAAAGCACTGAAAGCTTTGCTACCGTTTTAAAAAAACTCATAGAAATAAAAATTCCTTTTCTAATTATCGGCCACGGGTCGAATCTTTTGGTGGATGATCTATGTCATGTTTTAATTTCGCAAAAAAAAATGCCTCAGATTTTCACGCAAAAGGAAGATTGGATTGAAGTTTCAGCAAATTTTTCTTTACCGCTTTTCTGTAGGCGAATTACCAATTTGGGATTCTATGGGTGCGAAGAATTGGCCGGAATTCCAGGAACAATTGGTGGTGCATTATATATGAATGCAGGAGCGCATCAGCAAACGATTTCAGATAAACTTATATCCATGGAGGTGATAGATTTTGCTGGAAATTTTCAGGTAATTCACAAATCACAAATCTCTTTTACTTATCGGGAAGGGTTTCGTAGCGGTGTCATCCTAGGGGCAAAATTTCAGTTTACGGCAAAGGAAGCATCGAAAATTCTTTTAGAAAAAATTCATCAAAAAACGCTATGGCGCCAGGAAAATCAGCCCCAAGAACCCAATATCGGCAGCATTTTTAAAAATCCGCAAAATTGCTCCGCGGGAGCACTAATCGATCGGGCAGACCTAAAAGGTACCCAAATCGGCGGAGCTCAAATTTCTCCAAAACATGCTAATTTTATCGTTAACGCAACCGGCTACGCAACGGCCAATGACGTTAAACGGCTTATCAATTTGATTCGTCAAGAAGTTCTTGAAAAATATGAAATTATCCTGAAACGAGAAATTCTATTTACATCTGAAGTTTTTAGGTCACATTTTTAAATTATTTTTTTCCCTTGGCCTAAAACTCCACACAAATCATTTATGACCACATTTATGTTTGGGTTTTCTTCATAAGAAAATTTAGAATGGTTTTGGCGTACAAGTTGCTTTGGCTCGTTTAGCGGAGCAGAAAGCCGCATTAAAAAGAAAGTGGTTAATATTTACAAACAAGTATTTTTACGTAAAAATTAAATACGTTACAAAAAAATTGCACAAAAAATTCGCAATTCATTTTAATTTCAATATGTTTAGTATGTGATTGGCGAGAGAAATACAAAATGGGCAATGGAGCGGTCGATGGGTATTATGATGCATGTTTCATGTCTACCGAGTCAACAAGGCATTGGGTGTTTTAATGAAATGGCCTTTCGTTTTGTCGATTTTTTAACGAAATCTGGCATGAGCTATTGGCAAATTTGCCCTCTGAGTCCAACGGGTTATGGCGATTCCCCCTATCAAGGAACTTCCGCCTTTGCGATCAATCCCTATTTTCTTAATCTCGAAATATTGGGGATCAAGCATATTCCTTCCGATTTATCTCAGCAGCCCCATCGCGTCTCTTTCGGCAAACTTTATAAATATTTTAATAACTTACTGGAAAATTTTGATTCCCTATGGATTAGAACACTCGGAAAAGATGCAAAGTTTTTAGAATTTCAACAAGCGCAGGCCCATTGGCTAAAACCCTATGCGCTTTTCACTGCATTGAAACATTTTTTTAAGGGAAAGGCTTGGTTCGAATGGCCACAGGAATATAGAATTTACAAGAAAATTAATACCTTAAAATTACCGGATATCGTTGTTAAGTATTGTGAATATCACGAAATTCTGCAGTATATTTTGCACATTCAATGGCAAAAAATTAAACACTATGCCAATCGATATCACATCAAAATGATTGGCGATGTTCCCATTTATCCTGGATTAGACAGTGCAGAAGTCTGGAGTGAACCGAAAAATTTTCAACTTGATGACCAACTACAACCCAAAAAAGTTGCTGGCGTTCCTCCGGACTATTTTTCCCCCGAAGGACAACTTTGGGGAAACCCAATCTATGATTGGAAATTTTTAGAGAAGAATCAATATGATTGGTGGCAACAACGCATTCGACGCAATAGAGAATTGTTCGATATCCTGCGCCTCGACCATTTTCGTGGTTTCGACCGCTTTTGGGCCGTTCCAGCAGGTGCTAAAAATGCCATTAATGGAAAGTGGGAAGCTGGCCCACGGGAAAAACTGTTTGATTTTTTTAAAAACGATGAATTTATTGCCGAAGATTTAGGCGACATTGATGGCAGTGCCCGGCAATTACAACAAAATCTAAATTTTCCAGGCATGAGAGTCCTGCAATTTGCTTTTTCGGGAGATCCGAAAAACATATATCTTCCCCATTGCCATACCCAAAATACTGTATTATACTTGGGAACACACGACAATGATACGCTACAGGGTTGGTATGCTAAGCTTGACGACAGGACGAAAGACCAAATTCGTCGCTATTTCGGTATCAACGATGGGGAATTTGCCTGGAAATTCTTAACAGAAATTTATCGTTCCCCCTGCTTTCTCAGTGTTATTTGTGTCCAAGATTTATTGGGGTTAGGTTCCGAGGCACGGTTTAATACGCCTGGAACAAAGGGCAATAACTGGCAATGGCGCATGACCAAAGAACAATTAGTTCATCTTGAAACCTCCGTTGCTGAAACATTAAACGCCTATAAAATATTGTACGATCGCTAATCCGGCCCATCCGTGATCTTTTCTAACCATTTTTAATTTAAAAAATTTTAATAAATTATCCCGGTTAGCCAAAAAATATGTTCAGGAAAATATTTGCAAAAATTTAACTAATCATTGGTGTATGTGGAAATATTTAATCGTTTTTTTCTATTTTCCCGATTATCTTGCTCTAAATTAAAATTCTTCGTAAAATTTTATATAATCAATAATATTGTCTTGCCAAGGGTATACGCTTACATACACTAATTATTATGTCAAGGAGTGAGAAAGGTTATTTACTCATCGAAGTGATTTTGGGGCTTTCCATTTTTGCGCTATTTGCTGGAGGTGTAACACAGATGTTTCTGATAGGATTGCAACTCTATCAAACGTCGGTCGATGATCCCAATGAAGCTGTAGTTGCTGTTGCCCTTATTAATCGTATTCAAAAAGGCAAAGAAGTCGTCGGGAGTTTGATAGAATTGCCCTTCCATTATAAAAATGATCAGGAGGAGATGTGGAAACTTAAAGTTGAAGAATCCCATGAACTTAAAGGCATTTTCCCTAAAGCGGAAACGAAATTGTATGCCCTGAAAGTGAGCATCGGTAGAACCTCGACTAACGCAAATACGTCCAGAAACCCTTTAGTTTCTGAGGAAAAAAGCTATGAAATTTTCCGTTGTATTTCAGCGTAAATATTTTTTTCTTAGGTATTAGTGAGAGTTTTTACCTTGGTTAGGGATTTTTATTTTTTTTATAGCAGATTTTTTCTCCATGAAAACGATTAATAAAAATTATATTTTGCATAAGAAGATGGCCTCCAAATGTTTTGTTGTTTATAGATTTTCGATTTTTTGTCGAATAGCAGCGAGAAGTTCTTGAAAACTTTTTAAATCTCCTATCGTACTCAGTAGGTAATTATGATTTCCATTTTACAAAGGATATTGCAGAAACACCACAAGTGGTTGTTTTCCATTTTGCTCGTCATCGTTACAATTAGTTTTGTGTTTACGGTTGGGTCTTCACCGGGAATTAATCGCAATTCGCGTGGCCCCAAGAAGGAAGTCTTTGGCTGTGATTTAACATCACAACGGGAAGTTGCACGACGAATACAAGAAGTTGACTTGAGTGCACAAATACAAGGGATGTTTGTTGGTCTGCCACAGTTAAAAGAATATGCGCTTTTCGCAAGATTAGCTTCCCTTGAGTTAGCCGATGTAATAGGCATTCCTTTGCCCCCAGAATTCTATCTGAGTAAATATGTCGAAGGATTTTCTATTTTTAAGAATGAAAAGGGAGAGTTTGATACTAAGAAATATAATGATTATATCGAATTTCTGAAGAAAGATCCTGTCCAAAAAGCAGTTTTTGAACGTACAGTTGCTAATGATTTTCGCATTGATACCGTCCAAAGATTGCTAGTGGGCTATGGCTATAGTATGCCTGCCGAAGTTAAATTATCGCTCCAAACGGATCAAATAAAATATTCCTATTCCGTAGCCTGTTTTAATTATGATGATATTCCACAAATCGATCATTATACGGAAAATGACCTGGAACAGCATTTGAGCTACTATCGCGAAAGATATAAAATTGATGAAAAAATTGCTTTGGAATACGTAGAGTTTCCCAATGATTTATTCGAAGATAAAATTCCGTATCCTACGGAAAGTGAAATTCAAGATTTTTACGTCAAGCACCGTCCAGATATTAAGGATTTAGAAAAGAATTCCGAACCATGGAAAGCGGCCGTTGCGAAAGCCTATAAAGACGATGAAGCTAAAAAAATGGCCATGATAGCCGCTGATCAATTTATTTATCAACTATATAAAGAGAATATTGCCTTCAATTCACCGGAGTTTTCAAAGTTACTGAGTGCGCGCAATTTATCCATTAAAGAATTAGCTCCCATTGCCATAGGACAATTTTCTGGCCATCAGCAATTTTCGGCTGGAGTACTTGAGCAAGTTTCTAAATTGAGTAAAGGACGCTATTATTCCGATCCCATATTTTCGAAATCGAATGTCGTATGTGTCCTGTTTTATAAAAAAGAAATTCCAGCAGTTTATCCTACTCTTGAGGATATAAAAGAGCAAGTCAAGCAGGATTATTTGAAAGCCCAAGCGGAGGAATCTTTATTCCATAAAGTTCAGTCGGTTCGCCTGCAACTGGCGATTTCTAACCCAATGATATATGATCAATTCATTACGATTGCTAAAGAAAATGATGGCGTTATTACGGAATTCAAATCAGTTGAAATAAAACCCGATGATCATGATCCGATTCATAAGATCGTTCGTTTCCTTCCATTGCGGCAGATTTCACAGGTAATAACTAAAAACGAGAAAGAAAAGGAACTCATACTCGTTACCGCTAAAGAAGTTCCTTCATCGATTGATGAAGCTGAAATATTAGTGCGGCAAAATGAGCTTGAAGGACTTAATAGAGACCTTTTTAGGGATTATCTTTCGGAACTCATCCTGCGTGAGTTAGGTATAAAAGATAGTCAGGATCCCGTTGCCAAGCAAATGAGAACCATAGCCCCTTTATACAATATGCAACTTACCAAGATTAAGTCAGAACCGTAAATGATCAGTTTGAATTTTTAATCTTGACATAGAAGATTACTTTTTATTTAACTCGAAAGGGATTTTTGATGTATAAAAAGAATTTGCGGAGTTTTGTTTTATGTTCTGGTGTTTTATTGCTGGGGGGTTGCAATTCTACTGGTCCAGACAGTGTAAAAAAAGTACATTATGAATATAACGATGCCATCACTAAAACAGGCAATGAGCAGTTGCTATTGAACCTTGTTCGAATGAAATATCGCGATAATATCAACGTTCTCGATATTGGCAATATTCTCGATAATTCTAAGTCGACGATGCGTTTCGGAGTAAATGGAACAAAGATTGGATTGGACAAAAATGCAGGTCATATCGATTTTGGGCCCTTTGGCTACGGGGAAACTTTCCAAAATCCAACTATCACCTATGTACCACTTAGAGGGGAGCAATATACGCAGCGCATGATATCGCCCATTCCCGTGGGTATTATTGTGATGCTCATAGAGGGAGGTTGGAGCCTGAAGCGAGTCTTTAGCCTATGTGTCGAACGTATCGGCCATCTTGATAATGCCAGTACGGCTTCCGGTCCCACCCCCACAGAAAAGCCTGACTATGAATCATTTAGTGAGGCCGTCGAGCTAATAGATATTTTACATAAGCAGAATCAGTTGCTTATAGGCCTTGAGAATCGAGATGTCGTGGTTTGGAAATTTAAGAATTCTGATTCTCAAAGTCAGAAATTTAAATCGCTTTTAAATATTGATCCGAGTAGTTCAGAATTTCGTTTCTTTTCTAATTCCCTTGATGTGAATGCGAATTTAACCATACGCACGCGTTCTGCCATGGAGGTTTTGTTTTACCTTTCCCATGCCGTATACGTTCCGCAAAAAGATATCGATGCGGGACTGGTTACCGTAACAAAGGATGACACTGGAGAAATATTCGATTGGCATAAAGACCTCACAGGAGAATGGATTAATATCCATTGTTGCGAAGAAAGGGAACGCCCTCAAAATGCGTACGTTAGTGTCTTTTACCGAGGGACATGGTTTTACATTCGCGATAACGATTTAAATTCAAAATCGACATTTATGCTTCTTAATCATTTACTCAATTTGCAATCCGAGAAATTGGCACAATTTGCTCCAATACTCGCAGTCTCAACAAGTTAGAAATATATTTTTACATTAAATCATTAAAGCGTTAAATTTTTATATTTACGCTTTTTTTATTGCAAAGATCTGTAAAATTATTTCACTTTGTAAAAGTAAAACTGAATAAATATGGATTACAAGAAGGAGGTAAATAATTTGCTTATTGGGCTTGGAAAAGTTCTGGATTTGTCATCGCTTGCCCTTGACGAAAACAATCATTGCCTAATTCTATTTGATGATAAAATAGTACTCAATTTAGAACTTAATGAGGCAACAGGTGCACTAATTGTTTATTCATATATTAGTATTGTACCTTTTGCGGGAAAAGAACTGATTCTTGAATTTTTATTGGAAGCGAATTTTTTTTGGAAAATTTCTCATGGCGCAACTTTCGCGATCGACAAACAAACACAAACTCTTGTTTTGCAGCAAAGTTTTTTTGTTCCTCTTATTCAATCGGATAGTTTTCAAGATGAATTAGGTATTTTTGTTGACGTAGTAGAAGCGTGGATGAAAAGAATTGATGATATTTGCAATGAAGCAGAAATGCTTCTGGAAGAAGATTTAAGAACGAAAAAAACAGAAAAAAAGTATGGTTCATGGAAATATTAAAAGGAGAATAAAATGAAAAAATCAACTCAGACAAAAAAAGAAGATTTAGAATTCAACGAGGATAAAACGGATAAGGAAATTTCTCAGAGTAGAGAGCACCAAGAGCTCCACAAATTAGAAAAGAATCCAGAAAAACATTGGAATTTCAATGAAGAGGAATTTGATAGTGAAATCCAACCAAAAAGAAAAATTTACCAGTCCCAAAATACAAAGAAAATAATGAGTGATCCCTGGTCAGTTGTTCCACATATACCCATTTTATCACGAAAAATTGCTACTGGAACTAAAATTAAAGGTAAGAACATTCAGATACGAAAAATCACGAGTGTAAAAAGTTTTTTCAAAAAAAAATCTGATACTTCCCTTAAAACGACACCAATCATTAAGCGTAAAGCGAAGCAAATCGATCTTCTCACGGAAACACTTCCTCAACTTATTAAGACAACACTCAAAGATTACAACTCCATCAGTTTTAAAACTCAGGCTTCCTAAAGTTTTTATTTACCGGTGGAATTACCAAAATATTGCCTAAATGCTTGATGCCTTTAACAAGGCATTTCATTTAAAATTGCTCCAAAAAGCGCAAATCATTTTGATAAAATAGACGTACGTCATCGATGCCATAGAGCAACATCGCCAGACGTTCCATACCTAGGCCAGCAGCAAATCCGGTATGGCGTTCGGAATCGATTCCCACTGCATCCAACACATTTGGATCGACCATGCCGCAACCTAAAATTTCTATCCATTGGTTGTCTAACTTGCTAAAGCCTGTCGCACGAAAATCAACTTCAAAACTTGGCTCTGTAAAAGGAAAAAAGCTCGGACGTAAACGTGTTTCCGTTTTTGGACCGAACAAAGCTTTTAAAAAATAATCGAGTGTCGATTTCAAATCACAAACGGTTACATTTTTGTCGACATAGAGAGCCTCAAATTGATGAAAATTGGCACTATGCGTAGCATCGGTCGTGTCACGGCGAAAGGTCCGTCCGGGAGAAACAATTCGAATGGGAGGCCGCTGTTTGAGCATGGTCCGAATTTGTACGGTCGACGTATGGGAACGCAATAGGTATTGTTCTTTATCATGTTTCGAAGTCGTCGCCATTCGCACATCCTGCTGCATGAAAAAAGTATCCATCACATCGCGGGCCGGATGATTCGATGGGGTATTTAAAGCATCAAAGCAATACCACTCTGTTTCGATTTCCGGACCATCGACAGTGGCGAATCCCATCCCGTTAAAAATTTCTTCCACCCGCAGACGAATCTTCGTTAAAGGATGGAGATTACCTGAAAAACGGTTCCGCGTATCCAAAGAAATATCGATGGGCTCACCCATTTTTTGCTGCAAAGTTTGTGCTTCGAATTCCTGTAATTTTGTCGCCAATAGAATTTCAATTTCATTTTTGAGATAGTTGGCCATTTTTCCTTGTTCTATGCGTTCGTCCGGGGCAAAATCTTTTATCATTTTCATTGCATTGCGGAGCACGCCGTTGGGGCCAAGATAGGTGGCTTTCAGTTTTTCCAATGCGGCTAATGTTTCAACAGTTGCAACTTTCTCCCTAGCTTCTGCTAGTAAATGGTTATTCAGTACCGACATACTTCAGGCTATTCATAGATATTTTTATGTAAATTCAAGGCAGAAAGATGCCGCTAATCAATTTGAATTATGGGAAAGAATTTACGTATAGCGATTCCAAGGTGGCTTGACAATCTTTGGTCTAAAAATATTTTATATATAAATGATGAAAATTAAATCGGCAAAAGTTGTTTTTGGCGCATGTTTAACATCATTTTGTTTTTTTTCATACGCCACCGTGCCATTGGATTCCACGAAGAATGCTCCGCCATTGCTTTTACCACCGCTTCCTCCCGTTCCAACTGGAAATTATTGGCACCTTTTATGGATCTTCCTTGGTCTATTGCTGCTAATATTATTTGCCTTTTGGGGGATAAAAAAAATCTTAAAAAAACGTTCGGCGGCAGAAATCACTCTTACTTCTTTTCAGCAGTTTTTAAAAGATCTACATAAAGCTAGATTGAATATGGGAGAACGCAATGCCAAATATTTTTGTTCAGCGCTCTGTGATGCGTTAAAATCCTATTTACAACGTGAGTATAAATTGCCGATAACCTGTCGAACGACAGAGGAATTTTTGAAAATTTTTGGAAAATCGGCGAAATTTTCCTGGGAAAAAGTGAGTATGCTGAGCGATATTTTACAATACTCAGACATAGCTAAATTCGCAGGAGAAGATTTATCGTTCGATCTCCAAAGGGACCTTTTTTTGAAAACATGTTACTTTTCCCGCGACGTTCGTCGGGCCCAGCGACAATCTAAATCGATGACTTCTACGCCTTCTGCATTATGATTTCCTTTGAATTTCACAGTCCACAGTACCTTTGGTTCCTACTTCTCTTGCCGTTGGCATTATATTTGCAAAAAAAATTCTACCGTACGGCAACTGTCAAATTTTCCCATCTGGAGTTTTTGAAAAAAGCAACGGGACAACGCTTAAAATGCGATAAATTACTCAAAATACTGCGTTTTTTCGCCCTAATAAGTGTGATTATTGCGCTTGCCAGGCCACAGTATATTTTGCGTTCTTCGGAGACTAGCTCCAATGGTATCGACATTATGCTCGCAATTGACATTTCATCATCGATGATGGGCCTTGATTTCCAGGAACGGAAAGAGCAAAAGCTGACAACGCGTCTCGATATTGCTAAGCAACTCACAAAGGAATTTATTCAAAGTCGGCCCAATGATCGCATGGGTATGTGTGCCTTTGCCGGTTCCCCCTACCTGGTAAGTCCGGTGACCCTCAACCATGAGTGGCTTATTGAAAATCTAGAGCGCCTACATATCAATTTGGTGGAAGACGGTACAGCCATTGGTAATACGATTGCGATGTGTGCCAATCGCCTAAAAAATTCCGAAGCAAAGACAAAAATTATCGTTCTTTTAACCGATGGCAGTAACACAGCAGGAAGCATTGCCCCTCTTATCGCAACGGAAACGGCTTCGGTACTCAATATTCGGATTTATACCATCGGTATTGGAAAACAGGGCGTCGTCAATTTTGCTTATCCCGACGAACACGGCAATGTTGTGACGGATCCCTTTGGTCAACCAGTCATTCTCCAAGCAACGGCGAGTATTGATGAACCACTGCTTAAAAAAATCGCAGAAATAACACATGGTCAATTTTTCCGTGCGGAAAATAAAAAGCAGTTAGCAGAAATTTACCACACCATCGATCAGTTGGAAAAATCGGACGTAAAAATTAAGCAATACGCCATTGCCAGGGATTTTTTTCTCTGGTTCATAGGTTTGGCTTTGTTTCTCTTATTGTTAGAATATTTATTGTGTAACACAAAATTTCAACGCATACCATGAGCATCGGTAACTACATTTTTTTATTTTTATTACCCATTTGGGGGCTTTTTGTATTACTTTTTTTGATATGGGGACGACGAAGGAAGTACCGTCTTTTGCGAAAATTTACGGCAGAACGCCTTTTCCCCGTCGTTTTACAAAATTACAGCCCTGCCCGGGAAAAATTCAAGCACATGCTATTTTTAGCAGCAATTTTATTTATTGGATTTTCTCTTGCGGCACCGCGCTGGGGATATAAGGAAGAGGAGCGCTATACGCAGGGGGTTGATTTATTGGTCGCGGTTGATGTTTCCAAAAGTATGTTGGCCGATGATATCAAACCCAATCGTCTGGAGCGCACAAAATTAGCAATTTTGGACCTATTGCAAAAGTTTTCCGGACATCGGGTGGGTCTAATTGCCTTTGCCGGTACCTCGTTTTTGCAATGTCCGTTAACTTTGGATTACAATGCATTTACACAAAGCTTAAATGCGTTGGACACCGACCTAATTCCCGTACCAGGTACAGCAATCCATTCGGCACTTGAGTTAGCAGAAAAAGTATATAGCCGAGCGCATAACCAAAGATTATTGCTTCTTTTTTCCGACGGCGAAGAACTTGCAGAAAGTGCAATTGGTGGCGCTAAGCAGGCCAAGGATGCTGAAATTTTCGTTTTTACGATTGGCATTGGTTCACCGGAAGGTAGTACAATTCCCGTTGTTTCGGCAAAAACGGGCTTTCCCGAGGAACTACGAGATCGCAAGGGTCAGGTCGTAAGAACGATGCTTGACGAAGAAACGCTGCAAAAAGTTGCAGAAATTACCGATGGCCAGTATTATCGTCTGTCGCCTCGAGCATTGGAACAGCTAAAAAGAGATATTCTCGAAAAATTTCCCATACTTAAAGAAAAATCGGCAGAAAATAGCTACATCGAAAAAATCCCTCAGGAGCGTTACCAAGTATTTTTGCTGCTTGGATTTTTGCTTCTGATTTTGGAAATGCTAATCCATACGGCACGCAAACAAACGAGATATAGTGTTTCGATTTACTATCAATTGTCTGCTTTGGCCATATTACTACTTCTAAGTTTCTCACAGCTTTCCGCTAGGGATAGTCGTGGAGAAGCGTTATACAAGGAAGGAAAGTTTGGAGAGGCATTGGAGTTTTACGATGAAACCCTTGCAAAAAATCCTAATAACAACGCTATCCTTTACAATAAAGGTACGACATTATTGACTATGAGGGATTACGAGGGAGCAGAAAAATCTTTCAAGCAAGCGCTTCCAGATGCACCAGTTGAATTGCAAAAAAACGTATTTTATAATCTTGGCCATACCTTTTTTCAAAAGGGTATGGGTTTAACTGACCCTCAGGGTAAGCTTCAACAATGGGAAGATAGCAAGAAAAACTTTCAATCAGCCATTGATTTGGACCCCCAATTTAACGATGCTAAGCAAAATTTGCAGTACGTCGAAGAAGAAATTCGAAAGTTGAAGGATCAGCAAGAGCGACAGAATCAGCAAAAGTCCGATCAGAACAAGGATGAAGACAAGGAGCAAAACTTCGATCAGAATCAATCCAATCCATCCGATAAACAACAGGAAAATTCGGAGAGAAAGGATAAAGAAACATCCGAAGAACAACCTTTTCCAAATATGCAAGAAGATTATACATCTCAACCTCAAGAACGAACTCCTGATGGTCAAATGACCCGTGCAGAAGCCTTACAGTTACTAAATTCATTGGAAAATAATGAAAAAAAATTGCCTTTTAAACGGTTACCTGTTAGTATACGTCCAGGAAATCCTGAAAAGTTTTGGTAATATGAAAACGCGATTTTTAATAACATTATTCATATTTTTGTTTATAGGCGCAAGACATATCGTCGCCAGATCCTCCTATCATTCAGTGGACGATGTGTTTGATCTATTCGATAGCGCTTTGGGTGATAACTTTTTCCCTGACGAAAGCGAAGATGAGGCTCTGATGGGTTCCAGCACAAGTGGAGGCAAAGCCATAAATGCTAGTATTGCTGCTCGCTTTGAGCCTGACCAGATTGGCGTTGGTAAAGAAGTGCGTTATCTCGTCGAATTTATAAACCTCGGTCCTTTAAATTTTAATTTACCTAAAATCGATGGTCTCTACAAGCTTAGCGAACAGGTTTATCAATCCTCTTCGAATATCAATGGTGCGCTCACCCAAAAAACTTCTTATGTTTTTACATTTATTCCAGAACGGGCGGGGACAATCGAGGTTCCTGAATACGAAATTGTAATTGCCGGTGAACGCTATACTATTCCATCTTCTGTGTTGACCGTTTCTCAGGATCCAAACGCACACAATAATAGTAGGCCGCAATCACAAGGTCAGCCTGTTCAGATTAGCGTAGATATTGCAAGCCAAAAAGTTTACGTTGGTCAAGTTATTCCCGCAATGATTTCGGTCAGCCCCAGTGAAACAACGCAACTCGCTAGTAATATTCGAGCAGAATTAATTGGTGGCGATTTTTTACAATCAGAGCTTTCCAAACAACCGGAATCCAAAATCCACGACAATCGCGAAATTTATACCTGGCGGACATTTATCACACCAGTAAAAAATGGACAAACCTCCTTGATGTTCAATGTTTCCTGTGTTTTGCAGGTGCTAAGAAAAATGGGATTTTTTTCATTCGCAGAACAGGTACAACGCAATTTCACCACAGATCCCATTGCAGTTGAAGTTCTTCCTCTTCCCCAAGCGCCGGAAAATTTTACGGGCGGTATTGGGCAATTCTCCCTAAAAAATCCTCACCTATCTTCCGATCAGGTACTTGTTGGTGAACCGATTACATTGACCGTGGATGTTGTAGGTCAGGGAAATTTTTCCCGTATCCAGCGCCTTCTATTTGCAACCAATAGAGATTGGCAATGTTTTGCGCCGAAGTGTACTTTCAAAGCTCAGGATGAAGGCGAGTTTCGAGGAACAAAAACGATTGAATACGTAATCATTCCTCAAAGAACGGGCCAAATTGCTCTCCCAGAAATTAGTCTCGTGTATTTCTCTCCGAAAACGGGGACCTATGAAACGGCAACTGCCGATATGGCCAAGAAATCCATTCTTGTTTCCCGTTCCACGGACGCGTATTCCGGTACTAAGAATGCTTCCACTACCGATGTTGCCGAAGCTGATCGTACCGTATTAGACCATTCGCTGCATCTTCTCTCCAAAGATACTGAACATTATAAAAGTTTAAAGCCACTTTATTACAATACATACTTCTGGTGGATCCAGGGTGTACTGCTGTTTTTGGCCATAGTATTATTTTTGAAAACGCTCAAACTATCGGGTGTCGTTCGGAAAAAAGGTAAGAAATGGAATGTTAGGCGAGAGAAGCAACGCCTATTGAAAGCCGTTGAAAGCGGTAATTTTGTGGAATTTTATAGGTTATCTCTAGGAATTTTGAAAGAGAAATTGAACATCGCAAGCGATGATTATGAACATCGAATGGCGGCATTTAAGCGGTTAAAAGAACAGGGATATTCTCAGATTTCATGGTTGGAAGAATTTTTTAATGAAGCAGATGCAGCAAATTTTGGCAAAAAGAAGGTAGAAAAATTGCACATTTTGCGGCAAATCGAGAAAATATTACAGTTTATGGAAAACGTAAAAAATAAAAAATAGGGAGCTATTATGAAGAAAATACATTTTTTTTGTTTAACATTTTTGCTTATAAAATCAGGAACAGCGTCGATGTCCGAAGAATCAATTGTCGAAAAAAATGAGACGGGAACGCAACAAGTTTCTGTCGAAAAAGTTTCCGGAGCAGGTACAGCCCCATCGCAACAATTTTTTGCCGCAAATGAGGCATTTGTTGCTAATAAAAGTGCAGAAACTATCGCTACTCTAGAAAAAATTCCGGATCATTCCTTTGCTCAATATTTCAATCTCGGATGCGCTTATCTGAAAAATAATGATAGGACGGCAGCATGGATTGCTTTTGAAAAGGCACGGCAAATCAGTCCACATCACAAAGCTTTGACCGCTGCATTCCAAATTTTAGACCTAACACCGCGACAGAGAAATTTCATTTCAATCCTGCAAACGCGATTTTACATGAATATGCTTACTATTTTGGAATTCATTTTCTTTTGGCTCGGCATTTTTGTGTTGATTCGGAGGCGTAGCAAAGGTAACAAGCGCCGAGCTTTTGTTTATATTTGCGAATTATTGTGGGTAATTTGTACGGGATTGCTTTGGTGGGCGAGCACGATTAAGAACAAGTGCATTGCAATAAAAAATAATACACTGGTCCACGTTGCTCCCTCTAACCAATCCGGTATCGCTGAAAAAGTTGCAAAGGGTACACCATTTTCTGTCCGCGAGAGATGCAATCAATTTGTCTATGTTTCCCTGGGGAAAGGTAAAAATGGCTGGGTTGCCAGCAAAGATGTAAAATTTATTGTGGAATAATTTTGTGTTGCGAGCTTTTTACTCTGGAAAATTGGAAAGAGGCGTTCAAATCTGCCTCGAAGAGGACGAAGCTCACCATTTATTTCATGTTTTGCGAGCAAAATCCGGAGAAAGTGTAATGATTTTAAACGGCCAAGGGAGCTATGCGCATGCCCATGTTATCGACTCCAAAAGCCAAAAAATTATTGTTGATGATTTAGCCCATGCAACACTTTCGAACATTACGCTATGCCCTGCTCTTTTGAAAAGTAAAGCCATGGATTTTCTTATCCGTGAAGCAACGGCGATCGGTATCGCAAAAATTATTCCTCTGTGCACGCAAAATTCAGAGGTTAAAATTCAAAATATCGCAGACAAACAGGTGCATTGGAATCGTGTCGTCCGTGAAGCCTGTAAACAATCGGGGAATCCGTATCTCCCTATCATCGAAATACCTCGAAAACTAAAGGATTTACAATTTTCCATACCAACGTTCGTTGCCGCACTTCACAAAAATTCGAAAAATATTTTCCAGTACCAATCGGAGATTAAAAATAATCCCATTGCGATTTTAATTGGTCCTGAAGGTGATTTTTCCGAAGAAGAATACTACGATCTTGGCCAAAAAAATTTCCACTTTATTCACCTGGGAAAACATATTCTCCGTGCTGAAACTGCAGCGCTATACCTATTAAGCGTCATCGATCATATCATTAGAAATTGAAGATTTCCATTGGCAGTTCTAATAAAATGTCTGATGAATTAAAAAAAATACGAGCATTTAATGGCAAAATACAACAGTAGGGTGGACTAAATTGCAGATTATAATGAATCAGGATAAGAGTAAATGTTTCTTTTGCTATTTTTTTTATCATTAAATAATTTGCACCATGGACAAAAACCATTAAGAGGGCTTCATGGGCATTCCATTGAATTTACACATTGGAGAACTCACTAACCGCCCCAATCGTTTTATTTTCGAGGGAATAGCAGACGGAAAAATGCAACGATGGCATTGTCCTGTAACGGGTAAAATTGGCCTTGTTGATGACTTTCGCGGAATTCCTTGTCTTTTTACACCGGCGGCTAATGATGGAAAGCGTACAACTCAGGGAACCGTTGAAGCTATTTCCATTAATTGCGGTATCGATTGGATTGGAATTAACCAAAATCGGATCAACGGTTGGATTGAACATCTTTTACGAAAAAATGCTTTTCCGGCTATGATCGATATGGAGGGTTGTTCCGTGCACCACGAGGTTAAAATCGACGATTCACGCATTGATCTCGTTGTCAAAAATGGAGAAAAATGTATATTTTTGGAGCTTAAAACGCCTATCCATGACCTACTTCTTTTACCGGGGGATCACTTTTCGCGGCCTCCGTCGAACACATTTTTTGACCGCGGTCTACGCCATTTTCAAACACTTGCCCGCCTTGCACAGACCGGAAACCGAGCCATTGTTGCACTATGTTTCATGTATGATGCAATTCCTTTTTCTATGCCAGAGCGCAATAAATGGAATGCAAAAATTATTGATATTATCAATGAGGCAAATGCCCTTGGCGTTGAAAATTGGCAACTCAACTTAAAAATTTCTCCTTCTTCCTTGGATGTTACTTCCTATCGGAAACGGTAATTTGGTTTCCGCGTATTCGTTATTGTCGAGCTTTTTCAAAATGTATAGTCCACGAACATGAACCCTAAAGATCAGGATATTCGTAGGCGCTTTATAGAGGAACATAACTGTAACTTTTCGGTTATTGCTCCAGCGGGTACCGGAAAAACGACGGCTATAACCCGGCGCATCGCCAATATCATTGCCAAGCAATCGATCCCTCCGGAAAAACTGATCATCGTGACCTATACAAATAAGGCTGCCGAAGAATTGCGCCAAAGAACACTATGGGAAACTCAGAAAATTAATGGAAGTTTGAATTATTATAAGGAAATTTTCTTTGGAACAATCCATGCTTTCGCCGATCAACTGCTGCGAAAATACGGATATTTTATTGATGTTGTTTCGGATTTTGAAATTGAAAAAAATGAACATTCATTGTGGAATGATTTTTTGCAAAGCATCAAAAGTGAAAGTTTTATTCCGCCTGTTATTGGAAAATTTGTTTCCAGAGAAGCTTTATATTCGCTGGTCATGGATCACTATTACGAAAAAATTACAAATTTCATAATCGATCCCAAAATTTCTTTACCGCTTCACCTTGAACCATTGCTTGAATTTCCGGCCAAAAACAATGCCAATATTGCCAAATTTCAACAAAATCTTTGTTATTGGTTGCAAAATCAAAAAATCCTTTTCCCGAAAATTAACACAAGTTCCAAAGAATTTGTTACACTCTACGAGTCTTTGTTACGTTCCGCAGAGGATGAATGTTCTCAAATTTGCGCGCTCTATTTTAATGATTTGGCACGACGATTCGAGCAATTTCGCTTGCATGTGCAACGATTTACATTTCATGACCTGATAAATTTTTCTATTAAATTACTAAACCATGGAGCTGCTAAAGATTTATTATGTGATTTTTTTGTCATTCTTGATGAGGCTCAGGATACGGATAATTTACAATTTGAGTTACTGCTAAAAATGGCGCAACCTCACTCGGTTGTAAATATGAATTTTTTCAATAATCCTCCGGTATCTGGCCATTTTTGTATGGTCGGCGATCCTCAGCAGTCGATCTACGCCGATCGCGCTGATGTCTCATTTTATCAAAAAATTCATAATACGTTTATCGAAAATGGTACGGCAGAATCGCTCAATTTTTCAGTAACTATGCGCTTCGGGCAAGACATTGCCCAACGAATTAATAAAATTTTTCCACATATTTTAGATGGAAAAGACGGTCAAGTTTTCTTTTCGCCGATTATTTCTGGAATTAAAAATCCTCCTCCAGAAAAGAATACCTTTTCCGATCATGTTCATGGTTGGCTTCGCCTAAGCAGTGCACCTTTTAAAGATGAATTATCATTTATTTGTCATTTTTTTTGCGAAAAAAATCCGCAAAATTTTAATGTTTCTTCATGGAGTGAAATAGCAATTCTTTGTCCACGGAAAAATTGGTTACATGAAATTTACGATTCATTTTCAAGCACGGCGAATATGCCGAAATTACAAATTCACTCTGCAACACAAACTTACAGTGAATTTCCGGAATTTTCTTGGTTTCATGCCCTAGTAACAGTAATACTCAACCCTCAAAATCGTTTCGAATTTTCAGGTATTTTACGTGAAATTTTTGGTTTCCCCGATGCGATCATCGCACGCCATTTCCGCTCCCATGATATTCCTAAAATTACAATGATTGAACAAAATCTTCAAAATATTCGCCTTGAATGTGTGGCACTATCACCTTTACAAATTTTCGATTTGCTATTCTTGGAATTTGATTTAATTGCGAAAATTATTGCTATTCGTGAAAAATTTCACTATGAAATTTATAAAAAATTGCAACTACTTGCCGCAGAATCCATCTGTAGTGCTGATTTTCTATTTCAATTACAAAAAAAATCTCAAGAAATTTACCAATTGGAGTGGATTGATCGAGGTGCTATTCAATTATATACTTTTCATAAAGCGAAAGGACTTGAATGGCCCGTTGTTATTATACCTTTCATTAATCGTAGGCCAATTCCTGCACCACGAACTTTTCCTGTTGTAATTGACCAAAAAATTGCCATTAATAAACGACAATACGAGGAGTGGTCAGATCCGCATGCCCATGAAAATAATGCGGAACGCCTGCTCTATGTTGCCTTGACGCGACAAAGACAACAGACAGTTTTTATTGACGATGGTCGAAAAGCAGAGTCAGGTTCTGTTGCTGCTATTGTAGGTAATTTTTAAAATAATTAAAAAAACCTAAGGGTTGCGTGCCCTTAGGGATCCCCTGGACCGGGGTTGCGTCCGGGGTACATCGGGCGCTGCCCGAGGTGCCGGACGACCGGGGGTCCTAGACCCCCGCCCGCGGCGAAGCCGCGGGCGGGGCTTAAGGAGCCTGTGATTTCTTGTGAAAGTTCAAAAGCGGAGCTTGATGAAAATTTTTAGCAAATTGATTTAATTTTTAATGGTGCGGGCAGACGGAATCGAACCGACGACACTAGCTTGGAAGGCTAAAGTTTTACCGCTAAACTATACCCGCGGACTAATTTAAAAAGGTTAATTTTTCCCGAAATTCGTCAAGCTTTTTCCATGGCTTTAATGAGTCTTTCAACCCAATATACATTACAATCACTTTCATATCCAAAATTGGGACAATAGCTAAAACCAAATTCCTAAAGAAAGACCAATATGTTAGACAATGTTACACTCGAAAAACCTGATCTACTAGACCGTAGCTGTTTCCGAAACAACATCAAATACAAAGTCAATGGTAATCTCGCGGTGTAGTTTGATCTTTGCAGTACATTGACCAATATGCTTTACAGGATCGAGATGAATTTTTTTACGATCCACAGCAATACCATGTTCTGCGAATTTATGGACTAAATCGTTAGCAGTAACCGCTCCAAACATCTTACCTCGTTCTCCCGTTTTGACAGAAAAAGTAATTATTAAAACTCTAATTTTTTCTGCAAGTTCTTTTGCCTCTTGTAATTCCTTCGCTTCACGTTCTGCACGTCTAATTCGTAGGGCGTCAATTTGCTTACGATTCGAACGCGTAACTGGGATTGCAAGACGTTTTGGTAGAAGATAGTTTCTCGCATATCCAGCCCGTACCGTTACCTCATCTCCCTCATAGCCGAGATGATCAACCTTTTGAAGCAATAAAATATCTGCAGTAGCCATAATTTTTAAATTTTTCTATTATTAAAAGGGAACATCCTCATCAAAGGTATTACTGCGCGATGGCGCAGCCGCTATTTCATCTTTTTTAAAAGGAGCGGGCGCTGAATTCGATCCTGTAAAATTCGCATCGCTAACTTCATCGTCAAAACGAGAACTACTAATGAATTGAAAATTTTCCAAAACAACGCATAATTTACTTCGTTTTTCGCCGGCTGAGGTTTCCCATTGATCGAGCCGTAGACGCCCTTCGATAAAAATTGGACGTCCTTTTGTGAAATAGCGCCCAATTATCTCTGCCTGTTTGCCAAAAACATCAACATCAATAAAAACAGTCTCTTCGCGATTTTCACCATCATTTCCTTTAGATACCCGTGAGGTTGCGATTCCTAGCTTACAAATCGTTAAGCCACTATTCGCCGTGCGCATTTCAGGGTCGCGAGTCAAATTACCAAGTAGAATAACTTTATTAAAAGAAGGCATTATTTACTTTCGATGAATATTCGATTAACCGTTGAGTCAAGGCTAAATTTTGAACGAACCATTTCCGGGGCGGTCGTTGGTCCCTCGAAAGCAATTTGTAAATAAATCCCTGCTGGGAATTTTCGATCCGTAGCACGCTGGAATTTGATCTGCCCTTTGTTGATAATTTCGCCGATGGTTGCACCTGCTTCCGCAATTTTAGCCTTAATATTTGCGATTAAATTCTCTACGGAATCCTGGTGATGTCTCGTGTCAAGAATCATAGTTGCTCGATATGATTTTATGTACATATTTACTTATTAATAATATTTATGGCACTTGAAACGCCTTTGTCAAGCAATAGTTTTAAGCTGTTGCAGATATTTGGCATCTTTTTAGCCAGAATTTCGAGTTCCTCAGTGGAAAAATTACTCAAAACATGGTCCGCTAAATTCATTTTAGGATGTTGTTTCTTTCCAATACCAATGCGAAAACGAATAAATCCTGGACCAATTTTTTCCAAAATACTTCTAACACCATTGTGTCCAGCGGTGCCCACCCGTTCCGTAATTTTCATGTGTCCCACATCCAATGAAATGTCGTCGCAGATCACTACCACTTCATTGCTAGGAATTTTGTAAAATGAACAAATCTTGGCAACCGGTACGCCCGTTAAATTCATGAACCCATCGGATTTAATAAATAGCAAATTGCCATTCATTTGGGGAATTTTGATGAAAAATACGGACATTGCCTTTTCATGCTTCCAGATCGTATATCCTAGCATCTTTGTAAAATAATCAATGGTTGCAAAACCAACGTTGTGACGTGTGTTTTCATACAATACACCATGATTACCTAGGCCGACAACGACTTTGAAAAACATAAACTATGAATAAGTATAACTCAAAATTCCCAAACCAATCTCTTGTACTATCCCCTGGAACGTGTTTTAACCCTCTGCTGTAACTAACTTTTACTCAGAATTAGATCGGAAAATAAAGAACCAACTGCTGAAGACTATAATAGATTGCGATTCTTATCGATGAATGGCCGGATTACTATTTCTTATTTAAAGTGGTTGGTGCCTCATTTTCTTTCGTACCTTCTTCCGCTTCTTCACCAACGCAGGCAACAACAATGCCCTTCGGATCGCCGACATACTCAATGCCTTCAAATTGAGGTAAATCTTTAATGTGAATGCTTTGCCCCGCGCGAAGATCGGTGACGTCAATTTCAATGGCTTCGATGAGATGCTCCGGTAAACAGCGTACCAAAACTTTATGACGCACAACTTCTAGCATTGCCTTTTCATTTTTGACACCGTAGGCTTCGCCTTTAACGCGTACCGGAACGGCCGTCGTAAACATCTCGCCACTCGAAATTTCTTGAAAATCGACATGCATGAAACGATCAGTAATCGTATTGCGCTGAACTTCGGTAATGATAGTGAGGACTGTCTTTTCGTTGCTGGAAAGTTGAATTGTAGCCGCCGCGTCACCCTTTTGCCGCATCAACATACGGAATTCCACATCATCGATGCTCACCGGAAAAGACCCCGATTTGCCGTAAATGACAGATGGAACGCGCCCTGTCTTCCGCAATCTCAATGCCGGATGTCGGCCTTTTTCCGTACGGCTTGCAAATGAAAGTTGCAATTGCTTCATATGAAGTTAATGACTAATAGAATTGAAAAAATTGCAAGGTAAAAACAAAATCATTGGCTCGAAACTCGCTTATTCCGTTATTTAATTTTTGTCGATGAAAAAATTTATCCATCTATTAACCTTTTATCGAATTACTGTTTATCTGAAAATCATTGATTGTAGTTGATGTCCAATGATTAAATTTTTCCATTAAATGGTGTTTAAATTGCTGTTTCCTTACCGATGAAGCGATAGTGAATGTTTTATGTTACATATGTTTTTCGTAAAATAGTTGTTTTTGTTTTGATATCTTTGGAATGTTTTTCTTGAAAAAAATCGATTCAACATTATAGTACGATGGAAATAGAAATGGAAAAAAATAAAGAAAGTATTTGGTTTTGGCTAATTGCCATTTCATTAATGGTGTTTGCCATGTGCGTATTGTCATTGCAGATTATTGAACTACATCAAAAGAGCAATACCACAGAATTTGTGGTGCAGCACAATGCATTGCCTACAGCTGTATCTCAAGATGCTCCACGAGGTGCTTCGCAGGATATGCCTCAAAAATTCAGGGAAGAAGAAAATGTCGGCGAAACTGAAGAGCAACGACTTCCCGGTCGGCATATGCGTGCCATACGGTCGAAGGCAATGCGTACACCAAAGTCTATGAGAAAAATTGATCGCGTGCTCTACGATGTTCCTTTTGGTAACAATAGCCTCCTATGGGTTATATTGCGCGGACTTATGCCGGACGATAGGTTCATTTCTATGTATGAGCTCAGAGATCTTCAGCGCCTTATTATGCAATGTGCTTCGGAGATGGGTTGGGGGCAACTATCTCAGGAAATTATGTCCATGTTTGATGGCAGTGAATTGCCGGATATGGCTATGTCGTCCCGCATTGCATGTGCTTTGAAATGTGATATAATCTTTTCTACCTCTGAAAAGAATCGTGGCTACGATATTTGTACTAAAGATGGCGAAATATTTCATGGGGATTCAGTGAATGAATTTTATAAAGAGGCGTGTGACAAAGCAACGATTTGGGCACACCTTGATGTCGATAAAAAGCAATGGGCTGCGGCAGTCCAGGAAAAGGAAAATTTAGAAAGCTATGACGGTAATGGGGACTTAAAAAATCAGGAAAAACACAAAGTTTTTTTTCTTATCAAGGCATAAATCAATGCTTAGGGGCTACCGCAGAGAGGAGTAAAACATTGGCAAATTTATAGAGAATGCTAAAGCCTAAATGCCTAGGCATGTTGCTTATTCTTACGTCATCTACTTCTGGTATCTTTCCCTAATGCACAAAAAATAATAGGTGCAATGGCAAATGTTAAAAATTGCAGCCGTTTATCTGAATACAAATTCAATGCTCATTTAACAAGATATTTCACATTTGGAGAAATATTTAAAATAAATGAGCATTAATTTTATGGTTGATGTCTGTCGCAGAAAGGCGTTGTAGGGGATCGGGATTTGCCATTCCTTGAAAGATTTCTTCAATCTGTTTCGGGTTTGGAGAAATGTTTACAATAAATGAACGTTAATTTTAGGTTGATGTCTGTCGCAGAAAGGCGTTGTAGGGGATCGGGATTTGCCATTCCTTGAAAGATTTCTTCAATCTCTTCCCGAACAGATGGTTCATATATGCTTAAATTAAATTTTCCAAACAGTAGAAACTTGAGAACATAAATGGATCGATATATATCAAAAGCGGGATGCGCCTTAGGATAGGAAATCGATTGCAGTTGAGTCAATATTGCTTGTCTCTCAAGCTGGAGTGTTGTTTGCCTAGGTTCAAGTTCTTGTTTTATGGGTGCTGTTATTTGTGGATTTTGCAGTTGTTGTTGGATGGGTAAAAGCTCATGATCTATTCTTCTAAGTTGTTCTTGATACGTCAAAAATTCTTGACTTGCCTCTTGATATTCGCAGGGCAGAGACTCTCTCTGAGTGAGAAAGATACGCGCGAGATACTTTCCTATTTGTTGCGCCAGAGCAAAATCAATGAAGTAAATGGGATAATTTATAGAAGGATTATCGCTCAGAATGAGGTTTCCGGGGTTTAGATCTCCAATAACAATACCCAATCTGTGGATAATTGCAAGTATCGTGAAGAAAAAAATTGCACGTAATATGGCGTTCCCGAGATCGTCGGGTTGCCCATTGGGGTAGGGATGTAGTCCCTGTGTAATCGTATGGTAAAGGTCGTTGCCTATTATCAATCTTTGAATAAGACTACCATCGTCAGTTTGCCAATAGGGCAATACGATGTGCTTTATTTTTTTTCGCGTTGATTTTGAAATTTGATCTACATTTTCGCGTATACACTCGAAAAGTTCTTTGGCTTTATCAAATTCCTGTTTAGCGAATTCTTCACTTGAAAACTGTTTTACGGCTACATCTTCATTCGCAAAAGAAGCTTTATAGACTTTGCCATATCGTCCTTCGCCGAGCTTTTCCTCAAGCTGTACTGCATAAGATGTTTCTGGTGACTCTGGTGGCAATAGTTTGTGAAGAGTAGGGCGAAAAGCATTGTCAAAAAATCTCTTTTTTGCCATGAAAATATCGAAACCTGCCAGAAGACTATTTTCTAAATGAACTGAAAGAGACAATGAATTATTCTCAGGAGCTGCCGCACTTAAGCTTGATAGCAAAGTTCCCCAAACGATCGAAGCAATTGGTAATTTCTTTTTATAAAAAAATCGATTCTTAGCCACAATGTTTAAATATCTGTAAGTAAAAATAAATATTTATCAAGAAAGTTTCTTCATTTTGTGAGCAATTTAATAGATAAACTATAAAATGAAGTTTTACACATACTATAGTTATATTATTAGTGAAGAAATGCTTTGGTCTTAACGTATTGCTTGTTCCTCCTTATGCTATTTAACCTTGGTGTCGTTTGAGGGCTTGTTGAATGATTGATTTTCGCTGCGCATTTTCATTCTATGCCCTCTGATCCCATACTCATAAGATATTAATATTTTAACCGTACTCAGTATAGAGTACTAAACACGTACATGTAAAATCTTGAAGTAGCAACAACAAGTTGTTGTTTTTCGAAACTAGGATTCTTATTTGATAATAAATTTTTTTAAAACTTGACGATGGGGGTTTTTCGTCTTTTATAAACGTAAGTTTTTTATTTAAAATGGCACAGCCGAAAAGAAAACAGTCAAAGCAGAGAAGCCGCAAACGGCGAGGAGCTAATCGCTTCGTCGCCCCCCAGTTCTCTAAGAGTACCGATGGCTCATTATTTATGATGCATCATGTTGATCCTTCTACGGGAATCTATCGTGGCCGTCAAGTCATTGCGTTCGAAGAATAAAATACGCCCTTAATGGATGCTTCGTCACGTGTTATTGCCGTTGATGTCATGGGGGCCGATTTGGGTCCGAGCGAGATTATCAAAGGAGTTGTTAATGCTCTGGGAGATCGGGAGGATTGCCGTGTAATTTTAGTGGGTGATTGGGATGTGATTCAAAGCCATCTCGAGGGTCAAAAAAGTTTTGATCGCTCGCGCATTGAAATTATACATGCTTCCGAAGTAATCGCGATGGAAGAAAAACCACTCCAGGCATTTCGGATAAAAAGGGATGCTTCCGTTGTTCGGGCAATCGAACTCGTACAGCTTGGTAAAGCCGATGCCATGCTGAGTTGTGGTAATACGGGGAGTCTAATGGTGGGAAGTACGCTGAAGTTGCGTCCAATGGAAGGGGTGGAACGCCCCGCATTGGCGACGGTCATTCCAACATTTAATCGGTATATTGTCCTGCTCGATGTGGGCGCAAATCCAAATACGACGCCGCTACAGATGATGCATAATGCGATTTTGGGAGCTGATTACTGTTCGCGCGTTTTAGGAATTGAAAAGCCAAGAGTAGGTTTATTGACCATTGGAACGGAGGAGGGTAAGGGCAATGAGGCGACACTCACGGCGCATGAAAATTTGAAAAAGATGGGCAATTTGGTGGATTACGTGGGGTTAATCGAAGGATTTCAAATTTTTGGTAGCGGCGTGGATGTGGTAGTTTGCGATGGTTTCGTTGGAAATATTTTATTAAAAACATTGGAATCGTTGATCATGCAATTGAAGAGATATTTAAAGCAGGAATTCATGAAAAGCCCAATAAGAATGCTTGGAGCTATACTATCGAACGGTGTTTTTAAAGCTTTAAAAGGGCACCTAAATCCAGAAACCTATGGTGCAGCAAGTTTATTAGGATTAAATGGTGTGGTATTGAAATCCCATGGATCCAGCACGCACCGCGCCATACGCAGTGCGATGAAGATAGCGACATCGATCGCTGGCCAAGAGGCTACGCGGATTTGTCGTGAAAAAATTAATTTAGCCAACGGCAAGATAGGGTAAGTTAATTTAAGCAATTCCAGTGGGTTTCGCTTTCTGAATTCTCGCGAAGCGTTACGGACTTTTGCCCTTACTCGGTGGCCAAACCCTGCGAAAATTGCACGGGGTTTGACCGTGTGATCAATAAATTGCCCGCCCGCGGCGAAGCCGCGGGCGGGGGCCCTTTGAATTCCAATCGGCTGTCACCAGGGACGATATCTGTACTCGGGATTGCAATCCAGGTCCAGGAGACTGGGCTTCCTGGCAAGGGAGACGAAAGAATTCCTTCTTATTTAATTTTTCTTTTTTGCTTTGTTACTTAGCGCATTTTTCAATACGGCAAACGGTGGATGTGTGGATTTTCGTTCCAATAGAAAATTTTTTCCTTTTTCCTGAGCTTTCCCGTATGCCCAGGGCAATTTCTGGTCACCAAGCTCATAATCCATTCCGTCCCAGTTATCACGAAATGTGTAGAAAGCCCAGTGCCAGTTATTATCATCAAAGATCGTGATCAAGTCTTCAAAGTATTGAGATAGGCCATTTTGCATTCGATAACCGCCAAATTCTCCAACTAAAATTCTATTTGCTGGGATTTTATGTTGTTTTTGAAAATCGTTTACGGCGTCCATATAATGTTTTAATATGCAGGTAGAAAATATTGGCTCCTTTTTTGACGTCATCCCAAAAGGTAATCTTGTCTGGGATGAAATCAGCTTTGTGCTTTTGTTTATCGGATGTGCAAGCGTTTAACAACGATGCACTACTAAGTAGTACTACTTTGCATAGCATATTATTTTCGTTGAAAAATGTTGTCGACATATCTATGTGTTGAGTTCCATTTGAGGCAATAGTCAAGTTTATTATATGAAAATCAATCATTGCTCAAGTGGGACATTGCGAATTGTTTTTACAATTATGGCAGCGGTATCAAAGAAATATCATTTGCATTGGCACTGTACTGTATTGCAAAACCAATTTGCTCTTGGAGAAATGGGGACTATTCTTCTAGGTAAAAAAATGAATAAGACTGAAATTCTTTTGGCTTATTACGCTATTGAAGAGAATTTCGTCATTATTTTCATGGTAATTAAATTGTCGGTGGTAAGTTTGTATGATTTCCTAATTCCTTAGAAATCATTTTTTCAATCTTGCTTTTCGTTTTTTCCAATTCCCTAAATGCTTTTCTTTTCAAATTTCTAGGAATTTCAATGGCTTCTTCAACTAACTTTTGAATGGCATCCAAAGTTTCCTGTGATTTTTGGGCTATTAGTGTAACTATTTTTTCTTTTTTTTCGTCCATAATGATATTTATAATTATTTTAATTGGTTATCTCATTGCTAGTTAGGTCACGCTAGATTGCCTTCTATGCCTCTACCAGTGAGGGGGAGGTCGTCTGTTTTATCGGAGCTTTTGTCGTCTCCATCAGTGATGAGTTTTCCAACGATGGGGAGGTTGCCGAGTACTTCAGCAGCGATGGCTAGCACACCTCCTCCGTTTATTGCTGCATAGAACTCTGCTGCTACGTGGAGGGTGTCCTTTAGAACAGGTAACGTCTCATTTTTAACATAATCAACAATTTTCTTTAATTCTTCTGTCAAACTTTTAATTAAATTAAAAACGCCGTCTAGAATTCCGCCTGCTAGCATCCCCAATCCTTTGAAAATGGAACCCAAGATACGTCCTAGGCTTTCCAAAGTTTTTTCAATACCGTAGCAAATTTTATCGACGACGTCACCACTTTGTGCGCCCTCTAGCTTATGACCCTGTGAAACACGAGAAGATTGGTTGGCATCCTGCTTTATTCCCTCATTGTCGCCCTCATTTTTTGCTTGATTGAGCTGAAAAGGCTTGTCGGTCGACGAAGGTTTGTCGTTTATTGGTTTGTTGGGAGCATTAATGTTTTGCCCCAAACTCGCTTTACCTATAGAACTCATAGTATGCCTAATCATACTGATTATTTTTATTGTGTAAAGTAAAAAATAAAAAAATAAAGATAATTAAAATTTTTTGTGATTGTTTTTTGCTGGGGAGTTTGTAGTATGGGCAACGATGTTATGAATAAAAAGAATGGCTTTACGCTAATGGAAATGCTTGTTGGCTTGGCGATTGCGACCATTGCAATTGGAGGGATGTTCGCTGCAACAATGTCCTATATGAGGATTTGGCAGAGCACATCGGATAGCCAATTAAAGGAACAGTTCGATACCGAAATGGCCCTCATGAGGTTTATGATTAACGAAATTTCCATGGTAATTAATGGTCTATCTCAACCAAAATCTTCGGAAAAAATTACCTTTCGCAAGTTGACAGGGGAACAGGTCATTCCCGGTACTTCCAATTCAGAAGTTGCTTTCTATTGGCAGACCTTGAATCATTTGCCCTTTGTAGCCAATAATAATGGGGGTATTACGGAATGTTGGCTAAAATTTGAAGGAGATCAGTCGGAACTAAAGTCAGCCGTATCTTCAGAATTGCGACTTTATTACCGCAGTTTGGCTCCTGGAGATAAGCCGAAAGGACTTCACGGGGAAGAGGGGACAGGAAAGTGGAGTGATCCCTTGCAACACGTTATTCTGTTAAATAATTGTAATGGCGTAAAATATGGCTACTCGGAAGATGCAGCTTCTTCGCCAAAGGTGACATTTACCGATGGACTGAAGTTTAAGGATGGGGTTAATCCCGATTTGCCAGAGTTTATTCAAATTCTCGTTGGTGAGCGTGAGGAAAAAAGGAGCTAGGAGTTTTGAAAGAGAGATGCGATTGAATCATAGGAAACAGAAGTATTGCTATGGATTTTCGCTCGTTGAAATGGTAATTGTCCTAGCGATTTTGGGAGCATTATTGTTTATTGCTTTCCGAGGAATAGGTAGTTTAAGCGAAGCTGCGCAGAAAGCGAAGGCGATGAGTAGTTTAAGGACGATTGTGAATGCCTATCGACAGTACATGAAGGACATGGGTCACCCGATCCGTTGGTCAGAGTTAAGTGCTGTTGCGGAAACGGGATCGATGGACTTTGATGTTACGTTGATTGCGGCCGTTTTAGCAAAGGGTGGCTACTTGACAGACGTTGAGGCGTGGGCATGGGATTTTGACTACAGGGTTAGAAAGTACGAAAAAGAAGAAGGGGTCATGCCGACAAAAATTTGTGATATTCGACGGGATGCGAATGGAAAGATAATATCGGCGAAGATCGATATTAGTTTCCGGGGACAGCGTGGATTCCCGATCAGTGTTTGTGCAGTTGTTGCGGCCGATAGTTGTACAAATGATGATTTTTTCAAGAATGACAGTGAAATTCCCATAGCCTATTCCCGAGGTTTGTGTGGTTGGAATATGGCGCCTGGGACATGGGCGGATTCGACGATTAACCGCGACCTGGGTGGTGTATTTGGCCGTAAAGGTGGTTTTATTGCATTTTTAGATGGTCATGTGGAGTGGTACAACAATTTAGGTACAGGAAATCAATGTGCTTTGAAAAAATATGACACAAATGCAATGACCAATAAAATTTACGAAGCGATACCGAAAGGCGGTATTGTGATGCGTACGAATTCCTTTGTACTTTCGTGGAAAGGTGGCGGAGAAAGCTGCGATAGGTTTTAAAATGAAATTTTTAGCAAACTTCAAATAAAATAATAAGCGGCTCGATTTAAATGGTGTAGTTTCATTTCGATTTGCTCATTTATTTTTATAAAAAAAAGGTACAATACGTTAGCAGAAGCCAATTTCTAGTGAAAAATTATTGGGTTTTCTTTATAGTAGGGAAATTTGCAAAATATTGCTTTGACAAAAATTTACGAGTTCCTACTAAAAATGTAGGATGGATGTGGAGACTATTCGTGTGCGCACGCGTGGTATTATAAAAAATACATTCG
Source organism: Puniceicoccales bacterium (assembly GCA_031255715.1). Lineage (GTDB taxonomy): Bacteria > Verrucomicrobiota > Verrucomicrobiia > Opitutales > LL51 > LL51. Next base: position 24,480 of record JAIRRZ010000030.1, on the reverse strand, counting down.
AGGAATTGAGTAAGATGACAGGAATTATTCCTGGTATTGGTCCATTTCGATCGGAACCGCTTGCTTTTTACAATAACGAAGCTTCGAGTGAGACATTGCAACATATTGCCATTTTATTTGTTCATCAGGATGGGGCAATGGAACGGGCGGGTGTAATTTCGCCTCGCGTTTTATTTGCGATGTCCCGCGGTGAAGATCCATGGCCAATCATTTATTTTTCATTGAAGCTCGATTTTTTGCGCAACTTTGATGGATTTGCGAGCATTCGCTATGGCCAGGAGGAAATGATCGCCATTATTCGTCGAAATTTTGAGTCTTTCAATGACAAATCATTTTCAGTGTATTTTGAGCACTGCAATCGTTTTATGTATCATAAGGCGGCATTATTAGCGGGGAGTATTCCAGGTTGGGTAAGTCATCGCAGTGGGTCTGGTCGCGGCTATCGCGGACTTAAGGGGCATTTGCTTTACATGATGGATCAATTTTTACATTATGATAATTTATTTAATATTCCCGCACAGAATTTATTAAAAGTTTGGGCAAAGGTTATATCCGATGGCGATATGCCGACGCTCCTATCTAGGGATTGGATGGGAGATCGGGTGACGACGCTATCATTTGTACGTCTATGGAACTGCGATTTACGCTATGAATATGTTTACAATATGGAGGGAAAATTTTGGTTAGAGATGATATCGGATGAGAGCCATCGCTATATTGAGATAGCTAAAAAAACATTTCCCGAGCGTGTAATTACATCGGATGAGGTGCGTACCTATTTGCAGGAATACCGAAAATTGCTCAAAGGAGATAGATAAAAACTCGCAAAAGGCGAATTAATTGTGATTTAATTGCGATAAATAAAAGAAAATAGAATTAGAAAAAAGTGAAATAGATTTAGAAAATGAACAATGGCGATCGTAAAAGATATGATGGCCATTTTTTTGTGAAATTGATTTCGGAATAGAAATTCTATTTTTTTGAAAAAAAATTCCACTACAAATGGAGAAATTTCATTGTGGGTGAAATAATTCCATCGTAAATGAAATAATTTCGCTCAACCGTGCAATTGCATCGAATAAGGAAGGTATATTTATTTGTAAAAACAACAAAAATTGCTGAAAGAAATGAGATTTATGCAAGAGGAAATAAAGCTTGCAAAATGGTGAATTAATTATAGCATGTTCGCAATTAGAGAAGTAAAAATGATTAAAATTCAAACACAAGTTACTGCATTTAAGGAAGAAATAAATGCGGCGCGTAGAGAAGCAAAGAGAGGCGAAACGAAAACGGTGGAGGGGCAAATAAATGGTATAAATTATGTTGTTACGATAAAAAAGCTCGGTGGTTTGGGAAGCCGAAAGTTGAAATGAAGTCCGAATTAAATTCAAGTAGGACCGTACAAATCTCTTCGAGAGATTTTAAGAAATTTAAACATGTGATTTTAAAGGATCAATACAAGCATAAGAAGGAGTTATGTTCAGAGGAACAGAAAGCTGCACTATTGGGAGCAACCGCAAAGCATAGCGTAAAATGTAAGGAAGGGAATAACGGGACAGTTGATTACGAAGGAAAGATGAATGGGTGGAAAGAAAGTGTTAAAAATCAAGAAGTGGATGCATTAAAGAGAGCGGAAAGCTTCTCATGTTTATGCGCATTGTATGACAATCTTGATTGCAAAGAGCAGACTTTAAAAAATGAGTTAAAGCAGTTTTTGGAAACTGAAATGAAAGGTATCATCGATGGGTTGATGAATACCATAAAAGATCCAAGCTGGTTGGACGACGAAAGTGGTAAAGCGGGAGAGTTATTGGCAAAAATATACGATAATTCCACAGCCTTAGACAATATAAAAAATGAGGTTCGTGAAGGAATACAAGATCTGGTGCGCGAAGGTTTTGTCGTTGGAGCTTCTGTTCGATTTGGTTTGCAAAAGGATGTTTTTATGAAAATGGTGCCTAAGGGTGAAGAAGTGCCTGCATTAGTTGTTTTCGAAGAGTGTCGGTCTACGCAGGAGAATGGTGTTCAGAAGTTTGCATATGTGCCTCTTTTAAAGGACGAACAGGACCAGCGAACAAGCAATTTCGAGTGTACTGAGCGGCGCGCAGGAGACATTCAATTCATACGTGGCGAACCGAAAAAGGAGACTCCTACTGAAGTTTTAACGATATTTTTACTTCCAAACCAAGCTCTTAAAGATTTTGACAAACAAATGTTATCCTTGGCGCAGACTGATGACGCGTCCCAAAAATTGGCAGGATTTATATCGCTATTGGAGAGTCGTGATTTTGATTCTGCCATTCGTCTTGGTAGTTCTTTGAATAAGCTTCTTGATTATTTTCCTAAGGAGAAGCATGAGGAACTTGGTGTAGGTCGTACCACTGGAGAAACAGTTCTTCGACCTGGCATGCAAAAGAAAGAAATAAAAAAATGTATCACGGAAACGGCCCTGACGATCATAAAAGACAATCCAAGCCTTTCTGATGATAAGCAAACGATCATTATAAAAGCTGCAAAGGTTATAACGGGGAAAGAGATAACAACATTAGAGGATGCCAAGGTTGCATTAGGAAAAAAGTAAGCTGAAAATGAAAAAATTCTATTCTAAATAGAAGACCGAATGGAGGAATTCTACCGTGAATGAAAAATTTTCACCGCAAGTGATAGTCTAGATAAAAGGATTTTATCGTGAATAGAAAAATTTCACCTCGAGTGGAAGAACTTCATCTTGAATAGAAGAATTTTACCATGGATAGCAAAAATCCACTCAAAGTGAAAAAATTCCATCGTGAGTAGATTTAATTTTCCACCTTCTTACTATCCCAATAGTAACATGTGGCGGTATTGATCGAGAAGCTCGGATTTTTCTTCCTCCTCCTGTAGCAAGGCATCAATGCGTGCGTAAAGCTCAGGGTTAATACCTGTTCGCTGATCCCGATTGACCTTTAGTAGTTCCCGAATTTCTCGGATCTTTGCCCGAAAATGTATGGGCGTCAATAAACTCCGATCTTTGATTTCCGGCCGCAAAAGCTGCATCACTAATCCATCAACTGTCCCAATATTTAAAACTTTTTTGAGCTTCTCTTCTATTTTTCCTTCACTCGGATCAAAACTACTCGTTATTGGTAGTTTCATCTGCTTCTGATGATCCGTTCCTTTTGTAATTCTCGTAATTCCAAAGTCTAAATCGAAGTTTTCTGTAATTTCATTGTTCTCTTTTTTCGTTATACTCATCTTTCCCATCCTTTCTGTTTGAAATTTTTATATTCTATAAATGTTTGGCAAATTGCTTTAGGCGAGAAGCCATGTCTATGAGCTGATTGATTGCCTCTTCTAATGCAATCGGCGTAAAATACTCCTCGCCAATCCTAATCGCAAACCCTAAAGCACTTTCCCCTTGTAAAACCGGATTTGTTGTGAAATTATAATTCGCTTTTGGTTCGCAAAAAATATATGCCGTCGAAATTAATTCGAAATTCATTACCTGAAATTCGTTGAGCAAATAAAGAAAAATATTCGGCTGCTGCACGTCGATGAATAGCTCTCCAATATTCGAAATCGAGAGATGAATCATGCCCAATACATTCGTTGTGAAATTTGTAAATCCCATTTTTTGACCAATTATTGCAAGTGCTTCCCCGATATGCTTTTCCATTTAGCGTTGCCCTTCCATTAAAAATGCTTCGCCAGCCAACTCTTCCTCTTGAAGGATTAATTCATCAAGCTTTTTTTGCGCAGTCACTAAAAATTGTGCCTGCGATTGATCATCTTTGAAAAATTTTTCGGGTAAATTGCGTACCAATTCAATGGTTTGATTGAGTATGTAAATGGCAATTTCAAGGGTCGCCGTGGCTTTCGGATAAAATAGATCGAGAAGATTCATGAGTTGCTGGTTGCTTACAAAAGCACATTGGGTCAATTTTACGATTTCCCGTGTGGCAGTAAGTTGTTCCTTGGTCGTCATTTTAACTATCCTTCCTATGCTTTATCCGTACCACTTGATCGAAAATCAAAGCAATATAAAAAAGCTTTTGAACAAAGGTCATACGCAATATGGGGACTACCGTCTCCCCTCCCTCTACTTCGAGTCTTTTCAATTCCATTGGCTTTGTCAAATTTTTTTTCATAAAGATTTACCTATCCTTTAGTATCTTCAAATATGCGGCGAATGTCATGGCCGAGTACACCCACACTATCATAGATTTGTCCGCAAATTTCGATATGAAATAGACCATCTCGCACACTGCGCAACTCTTCCTTCGAGCGAGAAGGATTTGTGGAAGCCATATCGATGCCGAATAGCGCGATCATCGAATCGAGGTATGTTCGAAAATCTTCCCGTTTCTTTTCTTGGCGTAAAATAAATACTTCGAAAATATCGAGTGAATTTTTCATATTGAGGACCTCGTCGCGATAGCTCACTGCTAAACTTATTGCATTTGGCGCATTGCCGTCATCGCCGTACTGTTGATTGAGAATTGCTGCCGCCTTAGGAATCAGATTGTAGCCATCATAAATTTCCCGTTTATGTGTTTTTCGAAGAAGTTCCTGGGCGCGAAGCAGTTGTTTTTTCAGTAGGTTATGGGTATGGAGATTTTTTTCGAGTGATGTTAATTTATCGATCCAATTCATCCGTTCCGTGTTTGCAAAACCAATATTGATAAAATTTTTTTCGGGTTCGCTGAAAAGTGCGATCATTTTTTTTACCTGTCCGATTTCTGTTTCGAAATTGATACGCTCAATATCATTCATTGCAATGGCGTATTCCAAAACGTTATCCTGTTCGGTAACTTCGCCGAAGACTTCTGAAACTTTATAGAGTAACATATTGCGCAATTCATCTTGATTTTCTTCCCGTTCGTATTCCAATTTATATTGCATACGGTTTAATTCGCCGTAGGTTTCCTTATATCTTTTGGACTGTTTTTGTTGTCCGAGGCGCTCCGTATAAGTTGCGAGAATATTTTCTTTTTCTTTGAAAATTTTTTTTGTAACAATCGTGCGATTAAGGATAGAGTTACGCGATTTTTGTTTTGTCGCTTCAAATCCGGCGACATTACTAGCGAGTTGAATTGCCGAAGGTGCCAAATCTTGAATTATTGTTACGGGTTGTCCGCGGTAAGTTCCTTGGGGGCCAACAGTAACATTCCCTTGAGGCGTATCATTCTTTTTTTGAATTCCTTCAATTTGCGACATTTCTATACTCCATCCACCTATGAATGTATCAATCCATATGGAAATGGCAATAAAAACATGCCATTGCGTAAAATTTTTCTTAAATATTGACTGCAGCTATTTTTTTTATTAGCTTTTCTTCACTTGATTTGATGGGACTGTTGCTAAGAGTGTTATCTGGGCCGCATCAGGGGGCGGAATTTGATATCCCGGAGGAGGAAATTATCATTGGAGCGGCGGATGAATGTGATGTCATTATTAGCGATGCTTTGGTTACCGATCGACATGCAAAATTCAGGCCTTCGGAAGGTCGTATTTTTATAACACCGCTCGATGGAAATGTTTTCATTGATGGGAAATTGTTACGCGAATCGGCTACGATTGATAATTTCAAATTTATCACAATTGGTGCAACGCATATGATGATGGGAGAAGCGGAAAGCGAGCATTGGCAAGCTGTTTCGCTGGGTGATTTTCCGGAATTGGAGAAAATAGAAGAAGAGCTTATAACATTTAGTGAATTGCCGGAGCGCAATGTGAAAACCATCGAAGAAAAGCCGGAAAATGGAATCGAAAAAATTAAAGATCAAGAAGCAGAAGATATAAAAGAAACGGAGCTGAAGGATCGGAAAGCGGAACAGGCGGATAAGCTAAGTAAAATAAAGCTGACGTTTAAACAAAAAATCATTCGTTATTCCATAGAGGTTACTGTTTGTTGTGCGGTTGCTATAGCGGGATCGATTGTGTACGTATTGTGGAAAGATTGTAGAGCAGCGCCTCTATCTAAACCAGATACCATTGAAGATCGGGTTCAGAAGGAGATCGCTGACCTAAAGCTCAATGCGAGATTAAAGATTTCGAGGGCAAGTAAAGATTCTCCAGTTTCCGTGGTGGGCTATGTGAGTACCTTAAATGATTCGGCAGCGATAAAGGCAACCGTAAGGAATATTGAAGAAGATATTTTAATAAGGATTTTCTGTATGGAAAAACTGGTCAATAGAGCCAGCGAGATCGTACAACAATCAAAGCAAGGTGTTGTTCTTGAAAGGTCAAAAGAGTTTGGTGAGATCGTCGCAATGGGATATATTAAAAAGGCAGAAATTTGGAAAAAATTAAAAGCAGAAATACAATCCATAAAAGGAATAACTAATATTAAAGACGAAGTATTGGTTAAGGATTCAGCAATCAAGATTGCAAAAGATATTCTTTTGGAGCGCCGATTTAAAGAAAAACTAGAAGTTGGTGTCAATGATTTAGGTGTAGAGATTCGGGGAACGATTAGCGACAACGATAAAGAGGATTGGGCTAAAGCGCGGAGTGAACTTGAAAAAGTATTTAAGAAAAAAGCGCAGCTAAGCTTTGCGATTTCCGTATCAACGGATCGAAATTTGACCATTGAGAAATTTTTTGGCGGAAAGATCGATAGCGTAAACTTCAGTAATCAAGGGTTGGATTGGATAAATATTAAAGATGGGAATAAATATTTCCAGGGATCTGTGTTACCCAGTGGTTACGTTATCGATCACATCGAACAGGATAGTGTAACGATTAAAAATGCGGACGAAGAGGTTAAGCTAGATTTTAATTTGATCTAATGGCTCAAGTTGATTGTTGGCGATAGGGGAGATTATTAAATTTCATTGAAAGAAATTTTTCAATAAAGAATGGATATTAATATAAGCGCAATTGGGTCAAATTTTATGCCGATGATTGTGACAGGACGCATTATGGGGTGTTATTATACGAGAAAGTGGCTAACATTTTATATAAATCGCTTGGGATAGAATGGATACTGATACAAAAAAGTTAAAGCGTTTGACCTTGGTCGACATGGAGCGTCAGCTGCTGAACGATAGTGATGGCAGTTATCGTCGAGAAATATTACAAGAAATTGTCCAGTATCAGCAATGGGTAAAAGAGCACATTGCAACCGGCTTAGCACCTGAGGAATTCTCAGTATATGAGAAGCTGAAGAATGCACTTGAGAGTGCTCGTGAAATAGTTACTAATTTTAAATAAAATATGTTGTATTTATTTAAATTTTGTATATTTTCTCAATTGTCGACTATTGATGTGATAGTCGCTAACAATTAAAGAAAAAGGAAAAATATGCCAGAGAGTCAGGGTTCTCCAAGTTATGCAAGTTATAATGGCCCGGGTTTTAAGCCGGGAGCAGATGATCTAAGTAATAGCGCAGATCTAACAGATAGGTTGAGTATTTTCAACACATATAAGGTGCTTGTGAGTTATATGAGAGCCTTTGAAAAAGGTTTTGCAACGTCTCTCCAAAAGATCGAAGGTTCTCAAGCTTCGGATATTGATCAAGGGACCCTTTTGGAATTGCAAGCAATGGTTCAAACTTGGGGTACGGTTGCAGCGGTTGCTACGGGTACTGTACGTACCGTTGGTGATACATTGATGAAAATTACACAGAATATTCGTTAAAGGTGATGCTATCTTTGTTTTGCAACGATACAAATTTTAAGCAGGACTCAATTTCAGCTGAGATGCTTCGTTTGCTCGTCAATATCGGATATGTTGCGACGGGAAGTGGCAAAAGGAAAAATGCTGAAATTATCTTTGAAGGTGTGATTGCTGCTCGTCCACAGAATGAATTGCTTTACGTTGCGTATGCATTTATGCGAATGGTGTTTGGGGAATATACAGAGGCGTCGAAATTACTTATGGAGAAAGCGCTGAAGATAAATCCTGAAAGTGAGATAGCAAAAGCATTTTATGGGATGCTTTTATATCAAGTAAAGCAAAGAGGTGAAAGTTATACTATTTTAAATCAAATAAAAGAAAATGGGAAAGATATGGACGCAATAGCGTTAGCAGAATGTATTATAAAGGAAGGATGAAAGTATGGATGTAAATATGGCGAGTAGTAGGCTTGCGAATCAAGCAATGAGTGTTGGAGGTGAAAAAATTTCACCGGATGCGCTGCTAATTGATGATGGGGTTGTGCCGGCATTTGGAAGATCGAAAGAATTTCAAAATGTGATGAATCCAAATGTGATGAATCCAAATTTGGTGAATTCGGTTGGGAGTTCAGTTGGACGTAATGGGTTTTGGAAGCCTAAACCGGTACAACGTGTTACTCCCGGAGAGGGTGTATTGAATATGGTACAGAACGCGCGCGACGCGTATAAGGAAATTGAAAAATCTATTAATAAACTTACAATTGATAAAAATGGAGCAAATTTTTCGACGGCGAATCTAATGGAGTTGCAATGGCAAGTAATGCAATTGTCTTACATCAATGAGCTATCCTCGAAAGTTGCAGATAAGACGAGTCAAGGTGCTCAAACTTTATTTCGTAATCAGGGATAACCGAATAACGAGAAACCTCAGATATTTTCTGAGGTTTGTTTTTTTTTATGTGTGTTGTGTGTAATTCCTACCGGCTACATTCTTCCGATGTTTCCTGATTGGATATTTTAGCACGGGATTGTTTGTGAGAATTTAGTTGGTTTTTAATATTACGTGAATTTAGTTGGTTTTTAATATCAGTGATGCTGCCATGGCTCGAGTGTTCGAATTGATTGCTTTTCCAGTTTTCAAAACTTTCTTGTTTCAACTCACTTTCGCATATATGTTTCAAAGCTATTCCGATCTCATTGTTGGTATTCAGCAAATCAATAATCTTATCAAGTGCGTCTAAGTGAGGTCCTGCCCATGATGACAACTTTGATGGAATGTGGAATTTTATAGATTGAATATTTGATGAAGTGCTGAGTTCTGCAGATTGAATAATTTCAAGAAGTATATTTAATATATTAGAAGGTACTTTGTTTTGGTTTAATATCTGAAGTATTTGTATAATAGTTTCAAAAATACCGTGGGTACGATGATTGTCTTCATAGGTTATTTTCATTAACAGTTGTTGAATTGTTGGACATGTTTTGGTTAGTTTTGCGATTGTTTGTGTCACGTCTAGCACATCGGGATATAACTTGGAATATTGCGTGCGACATTCTAGCACATCGGGATATTCCTCGGAATATTTCTTGCGACATTCCTCCCATTTGTTTTCCAAGTCAACAACACCTGACTCTCTATGCCAATCTGTAGTTGTCCCATATATTCTAGATCCCAGAAACCCGCTAAGGAGTCCCAATGTCATTATTTTTACTATTTTTTCTTTTTTCATTCTTTTGATCCTTTCTACTATACTATCGTATAGTGCAGTATAATGTAATTTTTTTTAAAAAATTGTCAATTTAAAATTTAAATTAATTTAGCAATTGTTGCATTTTTCGTATTTGCGATTACGGTTTTTGGGAAATTTTTCGCCATTATCGGTTGACAAAATACTTGCAAATTATTTTTTCTGTTTAGTATAAAGCAGTAGGCGCCTCTAGCTCAACTGGACAGAGCATCTGACTACGGATCAGAAGGTTGCAAGTTCGAATCCTGCGAGGCGCGCCAGGATAAGGTCAGTGATCGATAGCGAATGGTAATGATGCGATAGGGTGTTATGAATAGCTTTAATATTTTTGTTGGGGATTTTGGGAGTGCGTACTATTTTTTTATTTCCTAGCGTATTGCTGTGTGTACCATTTTCAATTTACCTGTAAATTGAAAACATTGATTTGTCCTTTTAGCGTCGATTGCATTTGATTATTCAAAACAGTAAACAAAATTGGAATAATTTACATATATTATTTCATTTTCCATATAATTGGGAATATTGGGATGTTTTGCCCAAGATCTCATAGCCTTTTCACTATTTACCATTGGAGGATACGAAATGTTTTTGGGGTGCAATCAGGAAGGTTGTTGTGGATCTTCTTCAGAAGATTTTTGCCTGTTCAAAGCATTCTTAGACTCTTCCGATTGTTTTGCTGCGAACGGTGTTGGCTGTAATTGGGATGTCTCTGTGGGTGATTTCGTCTCTTGTTTTGTGAGCTGATCTTTTATGAACTTTTTTGCACCTTTGCCTTTATTATATGTAAACTCGATTGAATCTGACTTATTTGATGATCTGCTTATCATCATTATACTTCCTATGCCATTCCCCATTACTTTTTGTCCTGTTTGTCCAACTATCGCCGGCTTCGCAGTTATTTTAGTTTCTTTTACATTGAAAAGTTTTCTTAAAGCATTTCGAATGTGTTGTCCATCACGATGTTTAAGCTGCGTTACGCATGTAATATTAAATGTTTTGTTATTAATTTATTAGGCGCTTATCCTCTTCTATACCTTTGGCGTCTTTTTTACCCTGTGTTTTCGCATTCTCTTTGTACTGTCCGCAAGCCTGATCGTAAGTAGATTTAATGTCTGCCAAAATATTCAATTTATTAATACTCATAGCTATAATTCTAATGAAATTTTGCAAAATAAAAATAAAAATTTAATAAAAAATATTTTTCTTGGTTTGATTGGTGCACTTCTTACTTGATTCCCAATGAAAAAGTCCCATAAAACTAATCCGTCGGGGTCGTAGCTCAGTTGGTAGAGCGCCACAATGGCATTGTGGAGGTCGTCGGTTCGAGACCGATCGGCTCCACAAATATTATATCCCCATCACACCTAGCATTTATTTATACAATATCACTACCTTTCGGTGGTAATTAATCATTTTCCTTCCAATCTTTTGCACTATTGTTATTCCATTTGATAATGGATCGTGAAAGAATCGTCATTACCGGTGTAGGGTTGACCGCACCAAGTGCCAATAGTTTAAACGATTTTCGCCACTGTTTACTCCATGAAATTCCACGTATTCAGGAAATGGAAGTACGCTACATGGGTAAATTACCTGTCGGTATCTGTGATTTCGATCCTTTGAAGTATCAAACTAAAAAAGAATTGCGCAATTGTACCCGAGCTGGTTCCATCGGTATTTTCTGTGCCCAGGAAGCATTGTTGGATGCGGGAATTCGAATGGAAGAAATCGATACTTCACGCGTGGGCGTATATGTCGGCATTACGGAACACGGCAATGTCGAAACGGAAAATGAAGTTTTCAATTTGGCACAATTTAATTACGATGTAAAGTTTTGGGCCCACTATCATAACCCAAGGACCATCGCGAATAATCCTGCCGGAGAAATTAACCTAAAGCTGGGCATTCAAGGGCCACATTATACCATTGGCGCCGCCTGTGCGGCAGGAAATGCAGGACTTATCCAGGCCGTCCAAATGTTACGCCTAGGTGAAATAGACCTAGCCATTGCGGGTGGTGTAAGTGAAAGTGTTCATTCTTTTGGCATATTTGCTGGGTTTCGTAGTCAAGGAGCGCTAGGATATGGCAATGATCCGAATAGGGTAAGTCGACCCTTTGACTCCAAACGCAATGGAATTGTTGTCAGTGAAGGTGGATGTTTATTTATCGTCGAACGTTTAGAAGATGCGCAAAGGCGTAATGCGAAGATTTACGGCGAAATCGTCGGCTATGGCATGAATACGGATGCCACCGACGCCGTTTTACCCAATGCGGAGCGGCAGGCACAGTGCATTCGTCTAACCTTGAATCGAGCCCATTTGAGTCCAGAAGAAATCGATGTTGTCAATACGCATGCAACATCGACGCCCATGGGCGATGTAATTGAGTGCGAGGCGATTCGCAAGGTATTTGGAAATTCGAACAAAACATATATCAATAACACCAAAAGTTTTATTGGCCATGCGATGGGTGCTGCAGGAGCTCTCGAGCTAGCTGGAAATTTACCATCTTTTAATGACGGCTATGTCCACCCAACGATTAACATCGATGAACTGGATCCCAAATGTATACTTAAAAACCTTGTAATCAATAGAGCCAAGTATGTTGGCAATATAGGAATAATCTTGAATACTTCCTTTGGCATGCTTGGGACCAATTCCGCTGTTATTGTGAAAAAATTCGAAATATAATACTTTTTATTGCAGGGAGAACCTTTAAAGTGTCCGTTATTTCTGAATTTTTTTTCAACTGTATATAAAATTTTTTAATTTTTGTTTAATCAGTTATAGCCATTTATTATTATCGAGTTCCCTGAGCTGAATTTTTACTAGGATCTTTGAATAAAAAATACAATTCTTTATTGTAAAAATAATTTATAATTATATATTATAGGTGGTATGAAGGTTAATCCAAGTAGCGACAGTGAAGACATTAATCCTGGTATTGCCGAAAAAACGGGAAAGTTGTCATCTCTGGAAAATATGAAAATTGCTACCGAGCCTTCGAGTACGGAAAAGGCTGGTGAGACCATAGATATTCAGCAAAATTCGTCTGATAAAATACAGGAAATATCAAAAACAAAGGATATTCAAAGTACTCAACAAGCTTCGAATAGTGGGGTATTTGGTGGATTCAAAATTGGATCAGGAAAATCTTCTAATGCTGTGAAAAGTATTCTCAATAGCAGTTTCAATGTTAGTGGTGGCTCTCTTACGGATCGTCAATAAATTTGAGGATCAAATGGGAAGAGTCTTAGATATTTATTTTACAAGAAAGGAATAAAACATGGCTAAGGTATCGGGTGGTGGTGATCCAAATCGTTGAGATTTGTGTTGTCAGATAGCGTCTCAAGGGGCTGAAAAAGCTGGTGAGCTAAATTTTAAGCAAAAAATACATGCGTTTAAGGGCGATTCAAAGGCTTCCTCACAATCAAAATGTGAAAAAGCTCAGCGAAACATGGAATGTGGATCTGCAATGAATGAGCGATCGGCATCTCAAGAACAGGGGTTGCAGAAACCGCCAGCGAGGTTAACAGCGCAGAAACCAGCAGCGCCGCCGCCTTCCACCGCCGTCGCCGCCAGGGTCAGCAGCGCAGCCGTCAGTAGCGCAAGCGTCGGAGAAAAAGCAGATGCCTTCTTCGTCGGAAGTGTCAGTTGAAGCACAAAAGGAACCGCGGTCAGCAGCGCAAGCGTCAGAGCCGCAGTCAGCAGCGCCGCCGCCTCCACCGCCGTCGCCGCCTCCTCCGCCGACAGGGGCGAAGCCAGCAGGGTCAGCAGTGCCGCTGCCGCCGCCGCCTCCACCGCCGCCGCCTCCTCCTCCGCCGACAGGGGCGAAGCCAGCAGGGTCAGCAGCGCCGCCGCCGCCGCCACCGCCGCCGCCTCTTCCGCCACCGCCGCCGCCGCCGCCTCCTCCTGATGGAATGAATATAGTCTCAAATGAGCCAGCAGCAGAACCGTCCAACTCAAAGAAGCTGGCATTAAATAATCGGCCGGAAGGAGCGCCAATGGACCACTTGGAATTGATTAAAAATGGAGATTTTAAATTGAAGAAAGTGGACATGACGCCAAGGCCTCAGGTGCTGCAACAGCCGCAAAATCATCTTGATTTGATTAAAAATGGAGATTTTAAATTGAAAAAAGTGGACAAAACTCAGCCGAAGCCACCGCCGAAAAAAGAAAAAGATCCCAACGCATTGACTTTGCAAGACGCTTTACAACAAGCGGCTTCGACACGCGAAGCGGTTGCGGTGGTAAGCGATTCCAATGAGTCCGAAAGCGGCAATGATTCGCCGTCAAGTTGGGATCCACCTGCCGAAACGACTCCGACTCCTGAAGATATAAAAGCTGAAGAAGCAGAGAAAGCAAAGCAAGTGGAACAGAAAAAGCAACAAGATCTACAACGATTATTAGATGATGCAAAAAAGGAACTAAAAGAACTTCCTAGGCAACAAGAGAGAATGCATGTTGGAGAATTTTCTGATGATACTATAAATGGTTTTGTTCTTCCAGAAGAAAAAGATAGAAAAAAAAGCATTTCTGCCGCTACTATACAAAGCAGTCAGGAAAAATTGGATGAGATTCGAGATACCATGAAGGCTAAAGTACCAGTTTTAAAAAAAGAACGACAAGTATTATATGAATTACAAAATAAAGCAGCTGAAGCAAAGGTGGCGCTCATGCAAACAAAGTTAGACAATAGTGGTGACCTGCAAGAAAAGCAAATAGCCTATGAAAATCTAAGCAAACAAGTTCAAGAACAAGATCACACAGTTGTGCAATTGCAGCAAGAAATGCAAAACAAATACTACGCAGCGAAAAAAATAATTGACGAAACCAAAACAAGCGACAACACTTGGGCAGATATCGCGAAGGGATTAGCCAAAATACGCGAGCAGGTGCGCAACGATAACGATAGCGATTAATCCGAAAAATCCTTTGAGTTAACTGAACTCCTAAGAGTGATAGCAAAATTCAAGAATTGAACAATGGTAGCTATGAAAATGTAGCTACCATTTTTCTTGCCACAATTTTCATCCTGGATGAAAATTTTCAGCGAAAGAATTAGGGCGAAAAAATTCCATTTTAAATGAAAATTTTTTATTTCTAAGTGGATTGGCTGATCGCTAGACGAGTGCGCTGTAAAGTACTTTCCAAAAACTCTTTGGTATGCTTTTTCTCCCTTGAATCGCCCATGGAAATGTCACTTAATAATTGTTCGTAAATTGCTGCCGCTTTGCGAAAATTCCCAACATAGGCCTCAATTTTTCCTTCCCGGTACTGCGCCGCATGATGTATCCGACTTCCTAAATTTTCCGCTAATTTGAAGTGCTCTAGACTTTTTGAAAAATTTCCTTCCGCAAAGTAAATTTCACCGCCTATAAATTCCGCCGATTCTTTGTCCTGTACCATTAGCTCTTCCAGTGCTTTCTGCGTTACTTCTCTGCGTCCAAGCTTCTGTAGTCCGCGCACTTTCCATAGTAAAATTTTTTTTAAATCAATACCCTCATGCCCGCATAACATCTGTTCTATTTTTTGTGCACCTTCGAAATTTCCACGCTCCCAACTCAAACGCATTTGCAACTCCCATAGCGGTATCGTTTCTGCTGTTATAGCGTTGAGGTAAATCATCTTTCCTAGAGAAATCGCCCATAGAACTTCGCTGGTTCGCCCCAGACGGTACTGCATTTGGGCGTAGAAATAATAGTGTTTTACATCATGAATACCCCGGAGAATCCAGGGTTCCAAATAGGTCAAGGCACGCTCGAAATTGCCTTTGTGATTCCAATAGGTTGCACGATTCCAATCCAATCGAGCCTGCAATTGCTCTTTTTGGAAATTTATACCTTCCAGTTTGTCGAAGTTTTCGCTATGCAACAGCGCGCATCCATAACGGAATAAAACTTCTTCGCCCCCATCCGTATGGTGACATTCATCATAAATTGCCGCTGCTAAATCGTAATCCCTATTCTGATAGTACGCGTCCGCCGCAATAATTAAATAGCGCAGGGTTTCCTTTTCATTGTCGATCGATTGACTCGCCTGCAAGTAGTAGTCCGCAGCCTTGCGGTAATGCTTACTCCTAAGACAAATTTCACCTAAAAGCTCCAGAAGAGGAATCACTAAATTCTCATCAATTCCTTTGAGTAAAACTTTTCCAGCTTCTTCCGCTTCATGTAAATTTCCGTAATCTGCGAGTACCCGAATCGCTTCGATTTGACTATCCCAATTAAATGTATATTCGCCGTATATCCATTGATAAAAATATACCCACAATACTAAGGCCCTCACCCTAGGTTTTCGACTTTTTGATTTTCTGTACCACATGATCGTCGATTACTATGTGTTTTCTATCCTTTTCATCCGGAAGCATATACATCGTATCCATCATCAAATTTTCCATAATCGATCGCAGTGCCCGTGCGCCAGTTTTTCTTTCCAGTGCGATTTTCGCAATCTCGCGAACTGCCTCCGCGGTGACCTCTAATTTCGCTCCATCCCAGGACAGTAGCTTTTGGTACTGCTTCACCAACGCGTTACGTGTATGCGTCAGAACATGGACTAAATCTTCTTCGCAAAGCTCGTCGAGAACCGCAATTACCGGTAGACGCCCGATAAATTCAGGGATTAGTCCGAAATGCACCAAATCTTCCGGTTGTACCCGACGGAGAATATTCTCCTCCACCTGGTCCGAATTTTGCAATTCAGCACTAAAGCCCAAAATTTTTTTTCCTACGCGATCCTTAACAATCTTATCTAAATCCGCAAAGGCTCCACCGCAAATAAAGAGGATATTTCCCGTATTAATTTTGATATACTCTTCTTCCGGATGTTTGCGGCCACCCTTAGGAGGCACATTGCAAACCGTTTCTTCCAGAATTTTAAGGAGTGCCTGTTGTACGCCTTCACCGGATACATCCCTCGAAATGGAAACATTTTCTGTTTTGCGAGCAATTTTATCGATCTCATCGATATAAATAATGCCACATTCAGTCTTTTTTATATCATAATTGGCATTTTGCAATAGGCGAAGAATAATATTTTCCACATCTTCACCTACGTAACCCGCTTCCGTTAATGTCGTCGCATCGGCGATTGCAAAGGGGACATCCAATACCCGAGCTAGTGTCTTGGCTAAAAGTGTTTTACCGCTACCCGTGGGACCGATAAGAAGAATATTGCTTTTTTCAATTTCGACATCATTGTCAACATTATTGTCAATTTCCTGCGTTTGCAGAAAATCTTGCCTATCAACAATTGTACCCGATGCAACAAGGCGTTTATAATGATTGTAAACCGCTACTGAAAGTACTTTTTTAGCGTATTCCTGACCAATAATATATTCATCTAAAGCTTTTTTTAGCATAGATGGTATCGTACAATTAAAGGAAAAGGATTCTTCAACCTCCGAAATATTTTCCAGGGACCTATTTTTTTCGCCGTGAAATTTTTTCGCAAAACCTTTCGTCTCACGAGATAGGGCAGCGGAACAAATTTCAACGCAGCGATCACAAATAAATACACCGTTGGGTCCCGCAATTAGTTTTCGTACGAGACCTTGGTACTTTCCGCAAAATGAACAACGATCGCTAAAATTATTCATCACTGTGATCAAATGATAAGTTCATAACATTGTCACCATCTTTTTTATTTTTTCTCCGTTCGCCGCCCAGTAAATTTTTGTCTTCCATGAGGTGTTCGATCATCAAATCGAGAGAATGGTTACTCGATGCTATGCGAAATGCCTTGGTACAAACTTCTCGACGAATTTGAGAAAGTAACAATTCGAAAAAATTAAAGGCCTCGTGCTTGTACTCATTTAGGGGATCTTTTTGACCGTAGCCGCGTAGACCCACGCTGCGGCGCAATTCTTCCATTTCGGTGAGGTGATCCTGCCAATTATGATCGATGGAACTCAGAATGACGGTTTGTTCCAACTCGCATAGGAAATCCGATCCTTCCACATCGATTTTTACGATGTAGGCCGATTTAATCTTTTCCATGATAAAATTAACCGCAACTTTGAGGTCATCGAATTGCTCTAAATCTTCCCGTTTCAACGAAATCGGAAAATAGATATTAAGAGAACTGATTATCGCATCCAAACCTGGACTGTCTCCAAAACGATCTTTTTTCGTCAATAGGCAGGTAGAAAGTTGGGCCGTAATTTCATCCTCGATTAAAGAAAATAGCAAATCTCTAATATTTTCTGCAGCCAGAACCTGATTGCGCATATTGTAAATAATTTCGCGTTGTTTGTTGAGCACATCGTCGTATTGTAAGAGTCGGCGACGTATGGAGTAGTTATAGGCTTCGACTTTTTTTTGAGCCGACTCGATGGAACGATTCAGCAGTGGATGTTCCAATACATCACCCTCCTGGAAATTACGGTCTAAAATCGCCGCCATCGGTCCTGATCCAGCAAATAGGCGCATGAGATTGTCTTCCAATGATATGAAAAAACGAGAAACACCCGGGTCACCTTGGCGTGCACAGCGTCCCCGTAACTGCCGGTCCACACGTCGCGATTCGTGACGTTCCGTTCCAATAACGAATAGACCGCCGAGCTCTGCAACTCCTTCGCCTAAACGAATATCTGTACCGCGGCCTGCCATATTAGTCGAAATGGTTACTGCGCCCAATTGTCCCGCATTGGCGACAATTTCTGCTTCTTTTTCGTGGAATTTAGCATTCAAGACGGTATGCTTAATTTTTTCTAACCTCAACATGCGACTGAGAAGCTCCGATGCTTCCACGGAAGCCGTTCCAACCAGTACAGGCTGTTGCTTTCGATGGGCTTCTTTGATGGTTTCCAAAACTGCCGCATACTTTTCCCTCCGCGTCTTATAAATGACATCGTTGTGGTCGATGCGACGGCAGGGATGATTGGTTGGAATGGCCATCACGTTTAGCTTATAAATATCATAAAATTCCTGGGCTTCCGTTTCGGCAGTTCCCGTCATACCGGCTAGTTTTTCGTACATGCGGAAATAATTTTGAATCGTAATGGTTGCGTAGGTTTTCGATTCTTTTTCCACTTTTACGCCTTCCTTTGCTTCCACCGCTTGGTGTAATCCCTCGCTCCAGCGGCGTCCCGGCATTGCCCGTCCCGTATTCTCGTCGACGATGATCACCTTTCCATTTTGGACGACGTACTCCTCATCGCGGTTGTATAAACTATAGGCGCGCAATAGTTGGTGTAGACAGTGAATTTTTTCACTTTTATCGATGAATACGGCTTCGGCAGCTTGCTTTTTATTCAGTTTTTCTTCTGGATCCATCCCATGATTCCCGTCGATTTCAGAATAAATCGCTGGTAAATCGGGTAAAACGAAGGCATTGGGATCTTCGGGATAAAGTGCTGTACGACCGATTTCGGATAAATCAACCTGGTGTCCTTTTTCATCGATGGTAAAATAAAGCTCTTCTTTGAGTTCCGTACGCATTTCACGGTTGATATCGGCACCAATTTCCAGATCAAATTTATCGAGTTTTTTCGCATAGGTACCATTTTCTAGGAGGCGCATGAATTGACGATTTTTTGGCATTCCCTGCTTAACCTTCCACAATTTCTTGTAGGCCTCCTCGCTCTGCGGATCTGCATCGAGTAAGTTCCGCGCTTCGTCGATCAACTTATTACACATCGTTTGCTGCATGGCAAAGACATTTTCCACGAGGGATTTAATTTCGAGGTAGGGAGCTTCAGATTCCTCGAAGCTCGGTCCGGAAATAATCAATGGAGTGCGTGCCTCATCGATTAGAATTGAATCGATTTCGTCGACAATACAAAAGTAATGATCTTTTTGTACCTGTTCTTCCAGGGAGGAGGCGAGACCATTATCGCGGAGATAGTCGAAACCAAATTCGGAGGAGGTGCCATAGGTAATATTGCAATCATATTGTTCATGGCGTTCATAGGAATCCATACCACTTTGAATGCAGCCCACGGAAAGACCCAGCAAGTTATAGAGGTAGCCCATCCATTCGGAATCGCGGCGGGCTAGGTAGTCATTAACCGTAGCCAATTGACAATTGCGTCCGGTGAGGGCATTGAGATAGAGCGGTAGGGTAGCGACAAGGGTTTTACCTTCGCCGGTGGCCATTTCCGCAATACGTTTTTCATGAAGTGCAATACCACCAATGAGCTGGACGTCATAGTGAATCATATTCCATTCAAATTCATGGCCACAGACTTCAATGGGCCGTCCGAATAGACGGCGTGCACCATCCTTAACGAGGGCAAAAGCTTCTGGAAGAAGACTATCCAGTGATTCACCCTGCTGGTAACGTTCCATGAATTCCAGTGTTTTATTGCACAGCTGTGATTCTTCCAATGCCTTATATTCCGCTTCATAGCTGTAGATAGCCTTAATTTTGGGTTGGCACTTTTTAAGAAATTTTTTATAATGACGCCCCGAAAACAGTCTCAAAATTTTTCCAATCATTCTCTACCTCAATTCTTTTACTCTCTGAAAAAAGAAAATAAACAATTTGTTGCCCTTTGCCAACGAAATAAATTACTTTCTGTGAAATTAGTAAATCTGCATCGGTATATTATTTATTGGGAGCATCGGGAGAAGATTGCTTAGCTTTTCTAAATTTTAGCCCTATTCCAACGGCTAGGATAAGAATAGCGAACAGAATCATGGTCAAATGCGTGCATGGCATAGAATTAAGGTGCCCATCCATAACCACATCCGCAACAACGTATCCAATAAAGCAAGTAATAAATGCCCAAGCCATCCCCGATAGTGTATTGTATAACGCAAAACGATAAGGATTAACGCGGGCTGAGCCAATAATAAGCGGACTTGCCATTCGAATGCCGTAGATAAAGCGAAATGAAAAAATGAACAATGCATCCATTTTATGCAAAAGATTGAAAACTTTATCTCTGACTTTGGCTACCTTTTTAAATTTTTTCGTGATCCATTCCGTTCCCATCCTATGTCCTACCCAAAATAATCCTTGGTCGACGATAACCGTCGTTAGGAATGATATCAAAAAAACATAATAAATTGATAGATATTGGTAGGAAGCCAGAGCGCTGGCCGTTAAGATTACAACTTCACCTTCCACTATTGCTCCTAAAAATACGGCCCAATACCCCCAATCTTTTACGAATTCAGAAAAACTACTCATCTTGAAACTACATTAGATAATCTATTTTTTTCTGCCAATAAAAAAAATATTTTTTTGCAAATTTTATTCGCCTTTTTGAAAAAATCCCCAACGAGATATAGAATAAGCAATTTCTTTTCATTTGCCAATGAAATAAATCGTTTTTTATAAATTATTAAATTGGCAGCGAATAAGAAGTATGCTCCCGTCAATGGGAGATCTTGCAATTCAAGAAACTTGAATGACAGCAATGGCATTGCGAAGTATGGAGATTTAGATTTAATGGAGAAACTATTACGATAGCAGTGATCGAATTTTTTCATAGATGGACGAAACGGTGAATCCAAAATATTCCTGAACCTGTTGTCCCGGGGCGCTAAAACCGTAGTCATTAACCGAAATAATATGTCCTTTTGACCCTACGAATAGGTACCAGGGCATTGCAATTCCTGCTTCAACAGCTAGGCGTAATTGGCATGATTTGGGCAAAATTTTTTCCCCATATGCATCGCCCTGGCGTTTAAAAATTTCCATACTTGGCATGGATACTACACGCACAAATGATGAAAAATCCTGAGCAGCTTCCAAAACAAGAGATAATTCGCTGCCCGTTGCTAGCAGAATTAATTGTAGTTTTTTCGTTTCTCTGCGTGCAATGTAAGCTCCGTGAAGCGTTCCATTTTTTCGATTGGTGATATCCGCTAGTATGGGCAAATCTTGTCGCGATAAAATAAGCGCTGTCGGTCCGTTTTTTCGTGAAAATGCCGCTTCATATGCCCCTTCGCATTCTCCGGCATCTGCGGGGCGAATCACATCCAAATTGGGTATACTGCGTAGGGCAGCCAATATTTCTACCGGTTGATGCGTCGGCCCATCCTGGCCAACTGCGATTGAATCGTGAGTAAATATGTATACCACGGGTAACTTTGCCATTGCGGCTACACGAATTGCGGGTCGTAAATAATCGGAAAAGGCAAGAAAAGTTGCTCCGCTGGGTTGAAAAATATTGTCGTAGGCCATGCCATTTAAAATTGCACCCATGGCATGTTCACGAATACCGAAAGCTATATTCCTACCGCTATGGTTTTTGCAGCTAAAGTCGCCTTTACCAAATAAATAATTTCTATTGGAATGGACCAAATCAGCGCTTCCCGTAACGATTTTTTGATTTTTTTCAGCCAAGGCATTAAGTATTTTTCCGCCCGCTTCTCGAGTTGAAATCGCTTTCATACCTTCGTGGAAAATATTTTCAAATTCAATTTCATTTTTTACGGATTGGTTTTCAAAAAATAGTGCGCATGGGTCTTTGTTGTCTTTTTTCCAAGCATCGAATTGGCATTCCCAACGATTATAATCTTCGCGCCATTGGTGGCATCTAGTTTTGAATAGTGTTTTTACTCTTGGACTAACAAAAAATTGCAATTCCGGTAAATCTAAATTTTTTTTTGCTTCGGCGATGAATTTTATACCGGCTTCACCGTGTGCTTTATTTGTACCTTCGATCCCTGGAATGCCGTAGCCGATAGTGGTTTTAGCGATAATTAAATTCGGTCGATTGGTCATTTTAGCTTTTTCATAGGCTTCTATAAATTGAGCAATGCTGTGACCATCGATGGTTTGCACAAAAAATCCATAGGCTTCGAAGCGCTGGCGAACGTCTTCAGATTGTGTTTTTGCCAGAGGTGCATCGATAGTAATATCATTGGAATCGTAAATTAAAATTAGATTATTGAGTTTCAAATGACCTGCCAAGGAACATGCTTCGTGGGAAATTCCTTCTTGTAAACAGCCATCGCCGCAAAGGCAGACGATGCAATAATTTAAAATTTTTTGAATATTATTTGCGTATCCATGAAGCATTTTTTCACCAATTGCGAAGCCGACCGCATTGGCGATACCCTGTCCCAGTGGGCCCGTCGTACACTCGACCCCTGGAGTAATGCCGAATTCTGGATGGCCGGGTAAGTTACTTCCCCGGGTGCGAAAGCGGGATAGTTTATCAATTGCAAATCCGCTCAAATACAGCCATGCATAAAGAAACATTGTACCATGTCCAGAGGATAGAACGAAACGATCGCGATTGATCCATCGGGGTTGTTTCGGATTCAATTTCAATAAATGGCCGAACAGAGCCGCACCGATTTCGGCACAACCAAGAGGTAATCCGAGGTGTCCAGATTGGGCTACTGAGACAGCATCTAATGCAAGCCCGCGTGCGATATTTGCTGCCGCTTGCAAATCCGCTATCTTTTTTTGTGAAACCGCCATAGCTATCACTATGAAATATCTTTCCAGTTTTCGTCAACTCCTCCTTGCGGTATTTATTAAAAGATCCTCATATGAATTTCCATTAAAAGAGATTGAGAACTCATGGGTAAATGGAGTGAGATAGTGATGATTTTTCGATGGATTTTAGAAAAAATACATTGATTTCAACGTGTCGCCTGCTCCCACCCTCTGTCTTTCATCATTGCTACCATTTTTAGCTTTGTCAAATGATTTATTTTAGGTTCATAAAAAACAATCAACGAAATGGATTTTTTTCTTTAGTTCTATATTTCCAATAAGTCCATGCGAATGCTTATGGATTTACCAATTTCATTGGGAGAAAAGTGTGGAATATTCTTATTTTTTTTGAAATTTTTTTCAAAAAAATATTTCATCTCAAATCATTTAGCAGTGCAACTGAATTTCTAAAAGATAGCTGAAAGTGAGTGACATATATTAATTTTATTAAATTATCGCAAATAATGTTTGAAATTAAAATTTAGAATTAGAAAAAACAAAATTAATAGGAAATATTTACATGATACCTGTCGAAATAATCTTGTAAAATCAAGACCGCTGCTGCTGAATCAATGGCACCACTTTTTCGTAATTTTTGGCGGTTTTTACTTGAACGTTTTCGCAGGTCATACACGTTTTCGCTGGTTAACCGCTCATCCATTCGCTCTATGGGAATGATAATATGTTTTTTAAGCAAATGAACAAAATGATCAACTTCTTTCGCTTTGGTTCCAATTGTGTCGTCCATGTTGATCGGATATCCAATGATAATTTTGTGAATTTTGCGAAGTTTGACAATTTCTGTGATCTTTTGTACCGTGCTATCCTTGTCCGTGACATGAATGGCTTTAATCGGTACCACAAAATTTAATTCACTATCCCCCACACTCAAACCAATTCGCTTTGTACCGTAATCTATTCCTAAATAATCCATTCAACGAATCATAATTGCATTTTTTATAAGTTGATCAGCTGACGCTTCTGGAAATTTTTCCGCAAATTTTACGATCATTGCTTCCGCTTCCGTTCGCTTATATCCCAATGCGATTAACCCCAAGATAGCATCATTTTGCTGAGAATTGAAAGTATTTCCTCCTATGATGTGAACATTTGTACTTTTTATTTTATCTGAAAGTTCCCAGATTATCTTTTCTGCTGTCTTTTTTCCGATACCAGGAACTCCTGCGAGCAGAATGGCATTTTTTGTCGCAATGCAATGATTTAATTCGGATAATTTAAATTTGCTCAACATGGCTAATGCTGTTCTAGGACCAATCCCTGAAATTTTCTCAACGATTAATTTAAAAAAATTACGCTCTTCTAAGGTGTTAAATCCATAAAGTGACTGATTGTCTTCTCGGTAAATGGCATATATCCATAATTTTACTACTTCGTCAATCTTTGGTAAGTCAATCGTCAATGGAATAAATACTTCGTAGCCGACTCCCTGAATATTTATGATACAACTCAATGGAGTATGCGCAATTAAACATCCTTCTAACGAAACAATCACAGTTACATATGTTGCTTGGTGTGTGCGTAAAGTCAAATAAACTTTCCTAAGGGCTGCGCGCCCTTAGGAATCCCCGCCAGGGGATCCATCCCCTGGACCGGGGTTGCGTCCGGCACCACGGGCGGCGCCCGTGGTGGGACGACCGGGGGGTCCTAGACCCCCGCCCGCGGCTTCGCCGCGGGCGGGGGCTTTAATATCTTTAATTAAAGACCTGTGCG
>JAIRRZ010000033.1 GCA_031255715.1 Puniceicoccales bacterium | reverse complement strand
TTGAAGAGGGCATACCTATTGGTGTATAAAAGGACAAATAATTAGCAGTTGGTTACCATATTGTCGTTGTTTGGAGAATAAACTAACTGTTCATAGGGCTAAATTATGCGAAATTTTCGCATGGTTTGGCCTATATATCGAGAATCCGTAATTTCCCGCAGAAATCCGGAGGGCAGCGAAGTTTTCTGAGATTGAGATCGATTACGAGACGAGCCTTGGAGTGAAAATTTACGAAATCTGTCCTGCAATTCGAAAATATTTTTGAAAATCTAAACCGAAAAATTGAGGATTTGAGTCGCTTTCCCTTTTGCCAGTAGAATTTCTTAGAAAAAAATCTTGACAACAACGATAACTTTTGGGAAAGTAAATAGCGTGGGCAAAATATTTAGAGTACTGAGCACAATAATTTTCACATTAGTGCTCCACGAAGTAATACCTCTACACGGAGCAGATACGATATCACCTCTCCATTTAATGAGAATGAAGCCAAGTATGAGGCCAAAATCGATATCGGATTGGAAAAAAGAATCAGAAACACTTAGGAACGAAGTGCAAGATGAAGTTCACACGTCACGAAACCCTGCGAAAGAAAAAGCAGCGAGTGGTCGCAAAGTGGAAAAGCAATCTATAAGGAAAAGGAGTCGTAAAGCGGGAAGGCAGTCTATAGGGAGAGAGAGAATACAAATCCGCACATCGCGAAATTCTGCAAAAAGAAAAGCAGCGAGTGGTCGCAAAGTGAAAAAGCAGTCTATAGAAACAAGGAGTCGTAAAGCGGGAAGGCAGTCTATAGGGAGAGAGAGAACACAAATCCGCACATCGCGAAATTCTGCGAAAGGAAAAGTGTTCAGACAATCAAGGCTTAGAAAACCAAAAGGAGCGAAAGAAATAGAGCAAGGAGTAGATGATGAGATAGTAGCGGACGATGACCTTTGGGTACCATTAGTACTAAGTAGAGATGAGAATGAATCTACATCAAAGCCCAAGCTAAAGAAGCTTAAGTCTGAGCTTACGTCTGAGCCAAAGCCTGAACCTAAGCCTGAGTCAAAATCTGAGCCAAAGCCTGAGCCTAAACTTGAGCCTAAACCTGAGCCAAAGCCTGAGCCAAAGATATTGCCTGAGCATAAGTCCGAAGTGTCATCTGTGCCATCTAGGCCGCCACCTGCAGCGGTACAACTGTTTAAGCCATGGCCTGAGCCAAATCCATCTTCATCTAAAACGTTCTTCATTGAGGTACTTCAAGAGCAGCAATCGGAATTATTTCAACAATTCAAGAAAGCAGCAGGTTTGATGCCTCGAACATATACTTCTATCTTTTTCGAAATTTTAGCAAATGAAAAATTTCTCATTGCTTTATTCGCCCTTCGAGACCATTCGCCAATAGGGTCCATAGAGCGAGAATATGCGGATTTTTCTCTGCAATCTTTTGAACGAGGCCTCATGAAATATCAACACAAGATAGTGACGGATTTACATCGTTTTTTGCCAAAATGGCCCACCATCACTCCACGACAACAGAATTGGATAATATTTCTTACTGGAGGAACAGTTGAGCATACAACGTATTGGAGCGCATGTCGGAATATTAGATGGGCGCTTAATACTAATGATGCTACTTTGGAACGGCTTCATGATTTCATTCAAATCCTTTTTCCGAGTTGGAACCCATCCGAATATGCAAATCAGGATTTATATATAAGCGCTATGCAAAATATATTTGCAAATTTATTGCACAATAGTCGATTTATTGCATCAACTATGCGGGTGTGCGTAATGATATCTTTCTATCGTATGATTTGGTTTTGGGGATTACATTTTGAATTTACGGAAACTGGAAGTGTAATGCTTAAGGATAATTTACTATCTATATTGCACGCAACAAAGAACCACAATCATAAAAGATTAACGCGAATGATATCGTGTCTTAAAATAATGGAATGCAACCTTGCTTGTAATCTGATTAAAGATCTCATATATAAAAATTATTGTAATTCGCCTGTCTGTGCATATTGGTTGAATGCATTGAAGCAGAAAAGCCCATTTGGAACGCTACCAAAGGCAACAGTGAATGAGTTATTAAAAGACTGTGGACGGTATGTAGGCAAATAGATCGTGTTTTCTCTTTTCCAGAAAAATTTGGATTTTCTGTAAAAAAAACAGTATAATCTCAGTTTATCGCTATCTTTTTAGATGAAAATGAACTGGGATTAAAAAAAAAAATTGTAATTATAGAAATGTGATTATCTCGCAGGAAGAGTTGTTATCTTTCGTATTGGCAAAGCATTCCCAGCCCCATGATCGGTTAGGAATGCACTTTTTTAGAACCAAAAATGGGAAAAAGAAAATTGTTGTTCGAGCATTTTTAGCAGATACACGACGATGTTCTGTCATTGATATGGCAACCGCTAAAAAATATACTATGAAAAAACTCGATGTATCCGGTTTTTTCGAAACAACTATCGCACGAATCGATTTCTTTAAATATCAGCTACAATCCGAAGACTTTAGAGGAAATTATAAAACTTTCTTTGATCCCTATTCCTTTCAACCAACAATTTCGGAATTTGATCAGTACCTCTTCAACGAAGGTAAACATAGAAAAATTTACGAAAAATTAGGTGCCCATATCATTTCCATCGAAAGTATCGAGGGTACACGCTTTTGCGTCTGGGCTCCCAATGCACAACGGGTCTCCGTTGTTGGCGATTTTAACCATTGGGACGGTCACTATGGATTGATGCGAATGCTCGGAAATTCCGGCTTGTGGGAATTATTTATTCCAGAAAAATTAACCAATTGTCACTATAAATATGAGATCATGGGAGCCGATGGTAAGCTGCGACTCAAAAGTGATCCCTATGCCCATTACTTCGAAGGTCCCCCCAATAATGCCTCCATCGTAATAGAATCAATATCCAGTTTTCCTTGGAATGATCAGGCTTGGCAAGAAAAAATCAGCAATTTTCGCTCCGATGCAATCAGTGTTTACGAAGTACATGTCGACTCCTGGCGAAAAATTGTCGAAGAACAAAATCGACCTCTGAATTATCGCGAATTAGCCCAAATGCTATGTGACTATGTCTATGAAATGGGATTTACACATATTGAATTGATGCCCATTATGGAACATCCATTTCTCGGTTCGTGGGGATATCAAATAACAGGTTTTTTCGCCCCAACCCATCGCTATGGCACCCCCGATGACTTTTGTTATTTCGTTGACCACCTTCACCAAAAAAATATTGGCGTTATTCTCGATTGGGTTCCCGCTCATTTTCCTAAAGATTCCTTTGCGTTGGAATATTTTGATGGTACTCACCTCTATGAACATGCCGATCCTCGCCAAGGTATACACAAAGATTGGGGAACATTAATTTTTAATTACGGACGCCATGAAGTACGCAATTTTTTGATCGCTAATGCGCTATCTTGGTTCGATCGCTTCCATATTGATGGCATTCGTATCGACGCAGTTGCGTCTATGCTTTACCTCGACTACTCGCGAAAGTCCGACGAATGGATCCCTAACCGCTATGGTGGACACGAAAATATCGAGGCCATCGAATTTTTACGAGAACTTAATGACACTATTCATGAAAAATTTCCTAAAGCAATCACTATTGCGGAAGAATCAACCTCCTTCGGCGGCGTAACATGTTCAACAATTCATCACGGTCTGGGATTCGATATGAAATGGAATATGGGTTGGATGCATGATACGTTAAGTTATTTTTCTAAACCAACTTTGCTCCGAAAATATTACCATAATCAATTAACTTTCGGTATGCTCTACCAGTATCTGGAACACTTCATGCTTGCCCTTTCCCATGATGAAGTCGTTCATGAAAAGTGCTCTCTAATTAATAAGATATCCAATGGCGATATGCGTGAAAAATCAAAAAATCTGCGCGCATTGTACGGATTAATGTGGGGCTGGCCAGGGAAAAAATTGCTCTTCATGAGTAGTGAATTTGGCCAATCCAATGAATGGGATCATAATAAAAGTTTGGATTGGCATTTATTACAATATCCAGACCATCTTGGCGTTCAGCGATGGATTCGAGATCTTAATTTTTTTTACAAAAATGAAAAATTTTTAGCGCAATCGGATTTCGACCCGCATAGATTTTCCTGGGCTGTTGTTGACGATGCAGACAATAGCGTATTTGCTTTTTTTCGCCATGGACAGAATGATGAGTGCTTGCTCGTTGTTTGTAATTTAACACCTGTGGTACGCGAGGACTATAAAATAGGTGTTCCCTATGAAGGATATTGGAAGGAAGTACTCAATAGCGACTTGAAGTATTATGGTGGCGATAATATCAACAATTCGGGTGGATGTTTTTCAATGAAAGGAACTTTCCATGGCCATTTTCAGTATTTGTCCCTGCTACTCCCAGGACTCAGTACATTGTTTTTTCTTTTCCTAAGGGCTGCGCGCCCTTAGGAATCCCCGCCAGGGGATCCATCCCCTGGACCGGGATTGCGTCCGACACCTCGGGCGCCGCCCGTGGTGCCGGACGACCGGGGGGCTTAGACCCTCGCCCGCGGCTTCGCCGCGGGCGGGGTCTTTAATATTTTTAATTAAAGACCTGTGCGGCCAAACCATTCGAAGTTTTCGCATGGTTTGGCCGCTAGACAAGGTCAAGGAGTCCGTGACTCCTTGCGGGAGTTCAGAGCCCTCTGGTCAACAAAATCAAATAAAATGCAATGGCACCCCCACGGGGAATCGAACCCCGGTTTCCGGAATGAGAATCCGACGTCCTAACCGCTAGACGATAAGGGCAACCTCCCCTACTTTTAAATTTTAGCTTAATTTGTCAAGAACTAATTTTTTTAGGATATAACTCACTCTCTCGACATTCCTTGGAACGGTTAGCGACTGAGAAAAAATTTTCTTCATCCGAAGTACAAATTTTCAGCATTTCTTCTTTATCACCCACTTAATAGACAAATTTTTCATGAAACTTTTCACGAAATATAGAATATAGAAACGATTGGCGTCCCGTATGGGATTCGAACCCATGTTGCAGGAATGAAAATCCTGTGTCCTGGACCAGACTAGACGAACGGGACATGTCAGAAGAACAACCGTTATTGAAGATGAGATTTCCAGATTATATTGCAAGAATTTTTTATAAAATTATTCGCCTACAATGAAATTTGTAGCTACGAAATTGCAAATCCTATCAAGTGGAAACTACAAAATACTTTTATTTTTTCCGAAATTTATTTCTGAAAAATATTTTATCAAAAATCATTTGACAGCATAGCCGAATCGTCCAAGGTTCTGTCCGAAGTCGAAAGGCAAATGAAGGCAAATGGTGTGAGGGAGCAGAAAATTTTTGATGCCTATTGGTCTTGATACAATAGGGCTGCTTCTCGGTACTCATCTTAGCCGTGGGTATCACCCATGACTAGGATGAATAGGCCAATCTGAAAATAAAGCTAAAATTTCAAAGCTTTAAGAATAGCTCCCGTCATATCACCAGAGGATCGGCACCGATGGTACCGTATAAATCTTGCAAATAAGCATCGGAACTAATATACTCCAAATGAGTTTGACAGTCTCTAATGCGCCGACGAACATGCATGGAATATACATATTCTCGATTGGATGTTTTTTTTGCAAATTCCTTCATACAGCATACGCAGCGGCGTAAATGGTGGACGTGAATTTTTTGACATATCGCTAAACGCTCCTGATACCAATCACTTTCCATAATGGCTCGACGATCGAATAGCTGACGGAATTCCAATGAGTTGAGCTTCATACCCTCATAGTCGCCATATGCCATGATATGCAATAAGGCTTTCATCGGCAGACATGCACCATCTATGGTTCGGTCTTCGAAAAATTGTAGTGCCGCCCGGCGGTGTGCATCCACTATATTCGCCATACTATCCACAAAAATTTCCATATTTTGTTTTTCCGGCTGCAACATGTCATCGGGGAAAACTGTCTCCGGAGAGGTCAAAATACGTCCGAAAAACGTGGTTGTGAATTTCCGATTAATGCGATAGCCCAATCGACTCGCTTCAACTTTCTTACCCTTATATTCGAAATCTTGGCACTTTTCTAAATAACCGTTTTTAATTAAAAATTTCGGATCCCGCTCCTCCATTTTCATACGGCTAAAAATCTCAGGAATAAGGTAAGAAATATCATGGCCAACTTTAATATAAGGTCCGATCATGCCCGCCGAAGAAATGAAACCCTGATAACCACTAACAACAAAACTTAAAAATGCATTGTTCAAATCGATGATCTGGGTTAACGCATTAAATGGAGCCTTAGTCATAACGCCTTCCAAGCCAGCTCCCGTCGTCGACGGCGATTTACCGGTCATATTTGAAGCAAACTCCATGAATAACTCTGGCAACTCAAAGTAATGCAATGGATTATGGACCGATAGGGGTTTAATGCCCTCTTCCGGCGCATTATTTCGTCGACCAGCAATGACCACATCCGCAGCGTAATACAGTGGATCGGTCGATTGAATACCGCGGGCAAGACGTATTCCCATTTCGGTAACGCGCATCAAACGCCGCTGAGTAATATCTTTTCGCGCTTGCAAATAACGCATGTTGCTACTCAATTTACCGTTAGGCATAATCCGTTGATGCGAGCTGCAAACAATATACCTCGGCGCATATTCATCACGTAAAAATTGCAACAAAAATTCTTGCATGACAGGTGTGTATCTTGAAAATTTTATACTATCATTGACAATCCTTTGAACATCGGATTTAGTAAGTGGTTGATAATTACAGACAAAGGAATCGGGCAGAGTCAAATCGAATTCCGCTTCATGATCGTAGCCTGCCTCGACGGCATCATCGGGACGCTGGTAAAGCCGATATTCACAGTTTTCCACAAATTTTACCGAATCGTAAGGCTTTTTCAATTGCTTTAGATGTTTGACAGGAACGGTTACACTCGCCGTAATATCATCTTCCATGGAAATTTTTCGCGAAGCATAGAAATCTTTACGCAAAGAAAACATATTCCAGGAATGGCCCAATCGTAAGCCTATGCGCAAATAGCGGGCAATAACTTTCTGATTTAGATATTTTAATTCATGGCCCGTTATGCCATTGACGAAATCCACGGAAAAATGATTCGCCCAATTCTTCCCCCAACCTTCGCGATAGTGTAATTTAAGTGTATAAATTAACTCCTTGACATTGAAGGGAATCGTTTGCAGCCACGCATTATAATCGTCGGTGTGATCATCGCTCTGTTGAAACATTTGTATGACAGATCCCAAAGAACGCTTGCGATCCAGAATCGGAAGATTTTTTTTGCTGAAATCCCGGTAGCGGTGATCAAAGTTCATCTGTAAAATTTTATCCGCTTCCAAACAATCTTTTTTGAAATCACGTACCACAGAGCTTCCCATAGAAATATTATCTTCTATGGATTTTGAAATTTCAGATTTGCCACCTCCGGAAACGGTCGATGGCTTATGACAAAAAAGTCCCTCACCAACGGTCCCTATGAGCTGCCATTGCTGCGATCGATGATCTTTTTTTAATTCAACTTGATAGCCGTTGGGTAAAATATAGGTCCAATGGGGAATAATACGTAACTGTCCTACCTTCCCATCGTATCGCCACGTAATGCTTTGGTCGATCTTGGAAAAATGCGCGTCTTCCGGAACATAAATGATATCCGAAAACTCCCGGTCAATGCCATACCCTTCCTTTCGAAAATCAATCTGTTGACTATAATATTGGGCTAGAAAAGCTAGCGTTTGCTTTGACTTTTCAATGTAATCCATTCTAAAATCGTCGCCCAAATCGTAGCGCGGATTGGCTAGAGCACCACCGGAATGCTCTTCCTCGCAAAGTCCAAATAAATTCGCCGAATAACTCATCTGCGTTTTTATTTCTTTCTTACCATAGCCATTATAACTGTCGGCGATAATTGAAATAATCACACCACTTTTATCGCGTACCATGACCTTAAAGGGTTGACCGTTATGATAGAGTTCGTTTTCCCTTTCCCAACACATACCATCACGCTTTTGCCGCTCCGTCGCTCCTGAAATATGTGGCAACCCTAATTCTTTTTTTGTCAGTTTAGTCAAATGAGGAGCAACGATAATACAGCCCGTGTGGCCGGTCCAGGTTTCCGGATCCATGGCGGGATCGTTTTCGGGAGACATCGGTGATCCTGCATTGCCAAAAATACTCTCCACCATGTCAAGAAAATTAACCAGCGAACCGGGTGCAAAAAATCGAATTTCCATTTTCTTTTCACAACAATAATCCGCAATGGCTGGACAAACAATTGGCTTTAAATACCCCGAAATAAATGTATATGCTTTCCTACGCTGCGTTGCAGTAAAGGGAAGTTCCAGTATATTTTTAGGAGGATGGCAAGCATGCGCTAATAAACGAACAAATGCCAATTTTGGGACTTCAATTTTATCAACGGGTACACCCCATTCGCCTTCAACGATGTGAAAAATACCCTTAGTTGTTCGCCTATCAATTTTCGGATTGTGTAAAATTCCCTGATATATGCGGTAACTATCGACGTACTCCGAATGAAATTCATCGTCATCCGGTGGGATAGAAAGTATCCGTGATACGCCATAGCGATCGGAAATAAACGTGTGGCGAGGAATCCAATAGTGCTTCTCTTCGGCCGGTAAGTCCTGAAAATAATGTTCGCAAAAATCGATGATCCGTTGGTCGGCGGGACAATTGTAATCAATCAACAAATGTCGCAAATCATTGGTCAAAGTTAGCAGAGGTTCCGCAATTTTTGTAATTGGTAGATCCTTTTTGCATCCGCCTAACCCCAGTGACATTAGCCGCAAATTGACGTACTCTTGCAAAGCCTTGTCACTCAATATTGCGTCTTTACGATTATATCCTAGTGCATCTTGAATTTCCATAATATTTTGATTCTTTATCAATTGTAAAAAATATCAACAAAAACTCAATATTTTTACATAATTAAAATAATCAAGCTCCCCTAAGGGCTGCGCGCCCTTAGAATCCCCGCCAGGGGATCCATCCCCTGGACCGGGTGTG
>JAIRRZ010000002.1 GCA_031255715.1 Puniceicoccales bacterium | reverse complement strand
CGCGCAGCCCTTAGGGAGGAGCTGAATATGGGGCGCTGCCCCATACCCCGCCAGGAGTCACGGACTCCTTGACCTCGGTACGCAGCCGAACCATGCGAAAACTTCGCATGGTTTGGCCGCACGGTCATTTTTTTAATTAAAATTGTTTTTAATTAAATAAAGACCCCGCCCGCGGCTTCGCCGCGGGCGGGGGTCTAGGGCCCCCCGGTCGTCCGGCACCACGGGCAGCGCCCGAGGTGTCGGACGCAATCCCGGTCCAGGGGATGGATCCCCTGGCGGGGATTCTAAGGGCGCGCAGCCCTTAGGAAGAAAGAAGTTTCCCTGATTTCAGGATAAAGGACCGCTGCATTTTTTGAGCGAAGGTCGCACTATGGGTTACAAGAATCAAAGAAGAATGATATTTTTTACAAAGTTCTAGCAAAAGATCGATAACAGTAATAGCATTTTTTTCATCCAAATTGCCGGTGGGCTCATCGGCGACAATAAGTTGTGGATTCAGAACAAGTGCACGGGCAATGGCAACCCGTTGGCATTCTCCGCCCGATAATTTTTCTGGAACTTGCTGTATTTGTTTTACAATATTGAGTCGATGGAGTAATTCCATTATTTTTGATTGATATCGACATGGACTTTGACCAGCGATGCGAATGGGAAAAATAATATTTTCCAGAACAGTCAATTCAGGAATAAGATTTGAGTTTTGAAAAATAAATCCCATAAAATTTTGACGCAGCGCAGCGAGTTGATCGATCGATAACCCTGCAATTTGCTTTTTTTTCCAAAAAATAGAACCGGATGAAGGTGCATCAAGGCCGCCAATGGAATTAAGTAGCGTTGATTTTCCAGAGCCGGATTCACCACGAA
The DNA here is from genome assembly GCA_031255715.1 of Puniceicoccales bacterium. Lineage (GTDB taxonomy): Bacteria > Verrucomicrobiota > Verrucomicrobiia > Opitutales > LL51 > LL51. The sequence continues at coordinate 6,077 of JAIRRZ010000002.1, read as the reverse complement.
TACTGATCGTCTGACTGGCTTCAATTGAAAAAGAAATATCCTGAAAAATGGGAATAACCTGACCATCGGGGGAACAAAATTGTTTGGAAACATTTTCCAAGGAAACGATGGGCATGGATAAAGACATAAAATTGACGATGGCTGCTTGACCAGGACTCGAACCTAGACAAACTGAACCAAAATCAGTTGTGCTACCATTACACCATCAAGCAAAACACTGTAGCAAATAGAATGAAAAAATATGTGAATGCAAGCTAAAATGAAAGAGAAATCATGGTACATCGGAGGTAATTTTGTATTGCCATGGAAATAATTTTTACAAATAAGTAAAAAAAGACCGCAATTGCGGTCTGAAAAGCATAATTTAGTGGGACATTATTATTGAATATTGAGAACAAGGTCCTCCATTCTTGGGATATAGTCCGATTGCTTAATGTTCTCCCAGTAGGGTGCCAAGGCTAGGCATTGCAGTTCTTCAATAACATCGATAGCCGAGGGACGTTCATTGGGATCAACGGAACTCATTCTAGCCTGAAGGCAAGCCAATCTATTGAGTGTTGGTACGGGATAACTTTGACCCGTTACCATTTGCATGCTCCGATTAGAATTTTCGAAAAGTTTTCTGAAATACTCATAGCCATCGAATCCTAGGGTCATGGCATCACGTATATATTTGAAGCCAATGGCGGGAGATTGTGGGCCAAAAAAAGATTCCGCAAAATATAAATTTCGAATGCTAAACCCTGCTTGTCCAAATAGAATAACAGGTAAAACGCTTGAGAATTCGAAAATATCAAAAGAAGGATGTGCAAGTGGCCATTGGAGAGATGTTTGCAACTTTTCTAAAATTTCTAACATGCATAGAAGGTGTTCTTTTTTCATCAAAAGTTTTTGTTCTTGAGCAGCATTTTGTGAATTTTGTAGACTTCTGTTGGCAAATTCGATGCTTTTTCTCAGTGTGTCTATTTTTTTCTGGTATTGGATGCTGATAAAGTATTTCGAGTAAAATTCTGGGCCTCCATTGGGTGATCCACTGCGAAAAAGAGATCCAATGGGAACCGATAGACCGAGATCAATAATGCAGCCATTATAGTCATGGGTGATCATGATATTATCTGGTTTGATGTCGCCGTGGACAGAATTTGCACCATGTATGGCAACAAGACCGTAGGCAATATTTATGGCGATCATTAATGCAACTTGAGGATTTTCTGGAAAACCATTTTGTTGATAAGGCGGCATATTATTTTCGATGGTTTTTTGAAGATTAGCTCCTGTTATTCGTTCCTGGACAAGGTCTCCATCTCTAGTTGTTCCAAGGACTTTTCCGATGGAACCTAATCCAGCTGCTATACCATAATTTGTATCTGATTCCTGTAATTTTTGAAAAATAGCATCAGTCAAATTTTGGTAAGCATTTTTTTCATTTTCCATGTCCTGCCGGCCTTCTTCCTGCAATCCTTTCTTAATAATTATCTCTCGACCATTGTCCCCGTTAGGATCAACGGTATTGCCAGAATAAACGGCACCGTAAGCACCTCGGCCGAGTTCACGTTTTATATGAATCGATGTTCCTTCGGGTAAATGCTCTAATCCGACGATATCATGAAGAAAATTTTGATTTATTGGAAATCGTCGATTTACTGTGGATTGTTGATCTACTGGAAATCGTTTGGATCGCGGAGTTTTGGAACCGCGAAAAATTTTTCGCAAAAGCCTCCTAAGTTTTGAATCCGGAGGAGGATTAAAGTCCGGAGGAGGATTAAAGTCCGGAGGAGAATCAAAGTCCGGAGGAGGATCAGAATCCAGAGGAGGATCAAATGGTAAATGGTGCGAAGATTTAATGAATGTCGTATTTGGATCTGAATCATAGAAATCATCTCTTTTTTGAACTACATCGTACGCATCTAAATCTGGAGATAACAAGCCGAATTGAACTGCATCGCACGCGTCTAAACCTGAAGATAACAAGCTGAAAGTAATTAAAAATTCTTTTCCTTTGCTGAGTGTGAAATTTTTACCCATATCGCCATGAATAATAAATATTTGTTTATAATTTGCAATAGAATAATAAAATATATTTTACGATTTTTAGGAGCTGCGTGCCCTTAAGGTGCCGGACGACCGGGGCCCCCGCCCGCGGCGAAGCCGCGGGCGGGGGCATTATTTAATTAAAAACAATTTTAATTAAAAAAATGACCGTGCGGCCAAACCATGCGAAATTTTCGCATGGTTCGGCCGCGTACCGAGGTCAAGGAGTCCGTGACTCTTTGCGGGGTATGGGGCAGAGCCCCATATTCAGCTCCCACCTAAGGGCTACGCGCCCTTAGAATCCCCGCCAGGGGATCCATCCCCTGGACCGGGGTTGCGTCCGGCACCTCGGGCGGCGCCCGTGGTGCCGGACGACCGGGCGGGGCTTTAATATTTTTAATTAGAAAGTAATATAAAATCCCTATTGACGTTTGGGATAGGTACGGCCATAATTAAGCCGTGGTGGAAATTAAAAGGAAGCGAATTGCATTAGTAACAGGTGCTGGACGTGGATTAGGTGCTGCGATTGCAAAGAAGTTAGCGCAGCAATCGGTATATGTGCTCTGCATTAGCCGTTCCTCGAATTGCGAGAAAATTGCAAATGAGATCGCTGCAACTGGCGGAGAAGCTGAAGGCATAGCAGTTGATGTATCCGATGGGAATGCGGTGCAGCTAATTTGCGAAAGTCTTTTAAAAAAACACGAAGCCATCGATATTTTAGTAAATAATGCGGGAATTACACGCGATGTTCTAGTGATGAGGATGGCAGAACCGGATTGGGATGATGTGATTCGGACAAATTTGAGCAGCTGTTTTTACTGGACAAAGCATTTACTCCGTGGAATGACCCAGAATCGCTGGGGACGAATCGTTAACATTTCTTCGATTGTTGGTAAAATAGGAAATTTTGGCCAGGCGAATTACGCTGCGGCTAAAGCTGGAATGATTGGTTTTACGAAATCGGTGGCCAAGGAGGTGGCTTCACGGGGAGTATGCGTCAATTGTGTGGCACCGGGTTTCATAGAAAGTGATATGACAGCAGTACTCTCTAAAAAAATTATTGAAGAAACCCAAAAATTAATCCCAATGAAACGTATGGGTACTCCCGAAGATGTGGCAAATGCGGTAAGTTTTTTATGTTCCGATGCGGCTAACTACATCACGGGAACACTATTAACGGTCGATGGTGGTATGACGATGTAAAAATTTTTAATTATGGAATCGTTAAAATGTAGTATTTGTGGAAAAAAAGCCGCCGTACAGTTGCGGCAAATGGTTAATGGTTCGGAGCAAACGATATGGTTGTGTGCGGTCTGCGCACGCAATTACGGCGTATTTCCTCAGAATACATTGCCATTTTCAGTTATAAAAAATATTGAAGCAGCGCTTTTTAGCGGTTTTAATGAAAAAGAGAAATATTGTTTACATTGCGGTTGCACCATGGAGTTTTTTCGAAAGAATGGTTATTTAGGTTGTGCGCAGTGCTATGAAGATTTGAGGGGAGATCTACTACCATTGCTTGAAAATATGCAAAAATTCTTGAAACATATAGGAAAAAGCCCAAAAAAGTTTGGACCTATAGTGAAAAAATCCACAGCGAAAAAATCTACGGATCAAGTATCGTTACTCAAACAGCTACAAAAAGCAATCGATGAGGAACGTTTCGAAGATGCGGTAAAAATTCGTGACCAGTTACGCTTACGAACTAAAAATGAAGGCGATTAATTCACTATTCAAAACCTATAGAAAACATTTTGATCAACATCATCAACCCATAGTGATGCGCTCGCAGGTTTGTTTAATTCGCAATTTTTTGGAGTTTAAATTTTCCGATTTTGCGACCGATGATGAAAAGCGAAAAATTTTAAATTTTGCTAAAATATGTACTCGGAAATTAAAAAATTTTAAAACTTCTTTTGATTTAACAGCTCTCACTCCTGCGGAGCGACTCGCGTTACAGGAATATGAGATGATTGGCAAAAAATTATTGACAAATCACGCTTGGAGTGAAGTGATTTGTGGTAGCAAAGTACGTGCTGCTGTAACGATCAATGGGGGTGATCATCTACGCATTTGTGTGATTCATAGTGGACTTCAGTTGAAAAAAAGTTTAGAAAAAGCGAGCACCATTGATGACGAAATCGATGGAGGAGATTACGCTTTTTTACCGGACATTGGATATTTGACTTCCCGTCCATGTTCCCTGGGAACGGGAATGCGTGCCGCAGTATTCATGCATTTGCCGGGTCTCGTATTGACGGAACAAATCCAATATTTAACGAATGCTGTACAACAGATTGGTATAGGCATAAACAATGTCTATGGTGATAGCTCTAGAATTTTAGGTCACGTCTTCAAAATTTCAAATCAACAAACTTTGGGTATTAAAGAAAGTGAAGAAATTCGTCGTCTCGGCGATGTGGTAAAAACGGTTATGGAACAGGAAAATATGGCACGAACGTCCTTTTTGGAACAAAATAGGATACTTTTTCGAGATCGCATTGGGCGAATGTATGGCGTTTTGTGTTCGTGTTACACATTGACTTCCGACGACGCTTTGGAAATCCTATCATGGATGCGTTTTGCCGTCGATTTGGGAATTTTTGATGTCAAATATCGCCCCGGTATCGATCGTCTCATGGTAGAAATTCAACCCGGTAACCTTGCTTTGCGCTGCGATCAAATATTAACCGAAGAGGAACAGGATCGGAAACGAGCAATAATAGTGCATACGTTTTTTAAACAAATGGGAGAACCTCGCTTTACAGATTAATCGCCACAATTTAATGGAATTATCTAATCAGAATTTCTTGAAAATTTTACCAGCATTGGGTGAATTTCGTTCGATTATTTGTTTGAAAGGCGATTTGCCGGAAAAGGAATTATTCGATGCACTGAAATTACCAATCATTGCCGCCGATGGAGCCTATAATAGGCTACAGGCAAAACAAATAAAAGCGGAAGTCGTTATTGGAGATTTGGATAGTGTCAGCAAGGAAGTATTTCCTGAAACACAAAAAATTTACGTCGAAAATCAAGACCAATCTGATTTTCAGAAAGCATTGCAATATGTTCGTGAAAAACAACTCGAGCCATCCATAATTTTAGGTATTAATGGAGGGTATATTGACCATATCTTTAATAATATTGCGATTTTTTCACAAATCAACGGTGTGAGTTATATGCCTCCGAATTTGGGAATAATGATTCGAAAAAATTGCACATTACATTTTACTAAAGGGACAAAAATTTCACTTTTTGCAATGCCAATATGCCATCTAACGACACAGGGTTTGTTTTGGGAATTGGATCATAAAAAATTAGAATTCCCTCATTTTAGTTCCTGTTTTAACCGCTGCAGCAGCGGAACATTAAAAATTTCAATACACGATGGAGCAATTTTCACGGTTGTATATTTAGAAGATATCGTCGATGCTGGAAAAATAGGATAAATTTCTAACGCTCAGAAACGTATTATTACGTAAAAAAAACACTAAAAATACCAGCGTATTAAGTTATGCTATTGTCAAAGTCAATGGGTGTAGTAGTTTGGCTCCATGGATAATAAAAAAGATGGACTAAGGGCCAAAAGAAATGAAAAATTAGCGAAACTTTTGTTGTTTTCAAAAAAACGTAAATCAGCGGATTGTTGTCCAATAGCTGATTTTTTAGAAAAATCTTTTGTCGAGCGTGTCCTGTGGCTAGAAGATCAAAGCCATGCACGATTAGATGCACTCCTTCAACAGTGTGAAATGTGTCCCATACATACCACCTATTGCCATCCACTAAATCCCTAAGGGCGCGCAGCCCTTAGGGGGGAGCTGAATATGGGGCGCTGCCCCATACCCCGCAAGGAGTCCGGACTCCTTGACCTCGATACGCGGCCAATCCATGCGAATTTTCGCATGGTTTGGCCGCACAGGTCTTTAATTAAAAATATTAAAGCCCCCGCCCGCGGCTTCGCCGCGTGCGGGGGTCTAGGACCCCCGGTCGTCCGGCACCACGGGCGCCGCCCGAGGTGCCGGACGCAACCCCGGTCCAGGGAA
>JAIRRZ010000001.1 GCA_031255715.1 Puniceicoccales bacterium | reverse complement strand
CCGGTCCAGGGGATGGATCCCCTGGCGGGGATTCCTAAGGGCGCGCAGCCCTTAGGAAATAACATTTCCATGGAAAGACATTTAATTTTTTTTGAATTTTCTGATCAGCCGCTTGACGAATGGTTTTAATTCATTTAAATGTTTTCGTTCCAGTAATAGGTACAAAAGTCCAAAATAAGTTATAATGCCCAGCGGTATATTGATACATAAACTTATGATGCCATGTATTTTTCCCGAAAAATATAGGATTAAAGTCCGATCAAGGGTAGCAACGATAACTCCCATCAATAAGCTTGAAATCAATGCTTTGAAAAATTTTACTGTAAAAATCGGTATTCGAAATTCTTCGTAATGTTGCCATAGTCCTTCGTAAAGCAATAGTGTTTGCAAAATTACCGATAGCAGATTTGCTAGGGCAATCCCGATCGCTTTCCAATAAAACATTAAGCAAATTGTAAGTATTATGTTTGCTGTACAGTTGATAAATGAAAAAATCATAGGCTTTATGGTATTCTTTTTGCTATGGTATCCGCGGATGAAGTGGGTCGATAGAGCATAAAATGGCAACGAAAGAATAAAAATTCGCAACACTGGTAAAACTAAGTCCATATCTTGTGCTCCGAATTGTCCCCAATGAAATAGTAGGTCAAGAATTGTCCGATCCAGACTCCAAAGACCTACCATTGAAGGTAGAATAATCACGGAAAGGACAAAAATTCCTCGTTCGAATTCCATGCGTAGTAATACCTTTTCGCCCCTTGCTTCAAAGTTCGATAGACGTGGAAAAATCACTGTCATGACCGCAATTACCAAAACACCTATCGGCAATTCCGTTAGACGATTCGCTAAATATAACACTGAAACTGCGCTGTCACTTACAAAATATGCCAACAGCCGCGAAATTGCTACGTTGACTTGTACCGTTGCTGCCCCAATTACTCCGGGAAAAAATAACCGTTGAAAATCGTTAACGCGTTCACCACTGCTGCGATCAAATCGAAATCGCCAACCATATTGATTCAATCCTCTCCATAGTAATAGCATTTGTAAAACACCGCCTACTAAGACGCCTAAGCATAGACTGTAAACACATGCATTTTCACCCCAAGGGATACTGATTGTTACCGCTAAAATCATGCATATATTGAGCAAGATTGGATTGCCGGCCGCTAGCAAAAATTTTCCAAAAACATTTAATACTGCCGAAAATACTGCCGTGAGACAAATAAAAAACATGTACGGCAATAGGACCGCACTTAGCATAAAGCAAATCCGCCATCGCTTTGGTGTTTGATCACAAACCATTCCGTATAATAAAAAAATAAGACCGATAAAAATGATGCCAATTAGTACACAGACGAGTCGTAAAAGTACTTTATTAAGTAGGACAAAGGCCTGTTCCTTGCCATTCATATGGTATTCATCGGAAAAAATTGGAATAAGAGCCGAATTCAATGCTCCTTCACCTAAAAGCCGCCGAAATAAATTGGGTAAGGTAAAGGCAACCAAAAATGCGGAATTTAATTCTCCCGTTCCTAGGGCTGAAAAAATAAGTATATCGCGTAACAGCCCCGATATCCGCGATAGAAGCGTACAGCATGAAACTCCTAAAATATTTCGAAATACGCCCATTTTACCTTAACACATGACTTGATGTTTCTAAAATTTTCATCTGTAAACGCAGTACATTGATGAGACTTTCCAGTCCCTGTTCGATTGTGATTTGGGGAGTATAGTCCAAATCCTTTCGGGCACGCTCATGGGAAAAATAGTGATCCTTGCTCAGCGCTATGGCTAATGCCCGTGTCATTGGCGGTATTCCCGATCGACAGAAAATTTTATACCAACTTTCTATAAATAGCCCTGAAAGATACGCCCTATGAAACGTCATTTTTTTAGTAACGATTGGAAAGTTTAAACACTTCAGAATCGTATTAATTAAATTCCATAGGTTGATAGGTTTTTCTTGGCCAATGAAATAGGCTTTTCCGCAAGCTACTCCCGTATCTAGTGCGTCAAATGCTAAGAGATGTGCATACGCCGCATTTTCGATGAAAGTAATATCCACTAAATTTTTACCGGATCCGATCTTTTTAAGAGTTTTATTTCGCAAGCATCTTAGGATGTTGGGAATGAAGTGAGGATCACCTTGGCCCAGCATGAGGTGTGGACGAATGGCGACGGTTTTAAGATTTTTCGAGTTATGTTTTAAGACATATTCTTCAGCCATGGCTTTAGTTTGGGTGTAGTACCAGTGGTAATATTTTTGATAGGGGAGGGATTCGTCGCATCCTGCAAGGTTTTTTCCATTGAAAACGACGGCTGGTGTACTGGTGTAAATTAATTTAGGAACATCATAGAATAGACAAGCTTTAACAATATTTTTTGTTCCAACAACATTTGTATTGTAATAGGCACGATAATCGAAGTCCATTTGTGCACGGCCTGCGACGTGGAAGACAGCATCGACTCCTTTGACAGCCGCGTAGGCATTGTCTTTAAAAGAAATATCACCTTGCACGAATTCTACTCCGAGTGCAACAAGACCAGGTTGTTCCCTACGACCAACCGCGCGTACCTTATATCCACGTTTTTGGAGCAGATTAATAATATGGCCCCCTAGAAATCCACCACCGCCTGTTACGAGAATCTTCACAGACCTTATTAGCATGGGTAACAAAAAAATCGTGTCAACTCCCGTATTCATGTCAATTCCTATATATTTCAATCTCCATCGAAAATTGACAAACTATAAAAAACTTGAACGATTCTTTTGCCGTGGACGGTGAGAAATTTTTAAAAAATGTAGTTCAATTTCCATTTTGCTCGTTGGTTAGCCTATATTTTATAAGTTTATTGGTGAGCTCAATCCTGGCACCGCTTATCTTTAATCTTGTGGTTTATTGGGACCGTTATTATACATGTGATTTAACGGTTTACTGCCTAGGAAAAGGTTTCGTTATTTTTTTCGAACGCATTCGCTTGATTAGCTTCCTATGTTTTTTTCCTTTATTATGGAAAATATACCGTCAGCAATTGGCGAAACGTCCATTGAATGCCTGGAATATGGGAATGTTTTTACGATTTTGGGCCATGGGAAGCATGCTTATTTTTTTTATTTTTGGGATAAAGATGTTGTGTCTTCGTTTTTCGTGGAATGCACTTTCCTATTGGTTTATTGTTAAATCACTGCTAGGAGCGATTCTAATAGCATTTTTGGAGGAGTGGTTATTTCGTGGATTAATTTTGAACATCCTGCTTCAGAACGGAAAGACTTTTTTCGCAACTCTTTTTTCTTCTTTCATTTTTGCGTATTTTCATTTCCGCCCCAATTATAGGATCGATTCTCCGCAGACTGTTGCAACTTTAGCGGATGGGTTTCATTGTTTCTATGAAGTTGTTTTCCATTCCTTAGTCGGTATTTCATGGGTTAAATTTTTAATATTATTTGCTGTGGGATATTTTTTAGCGATGTTCTACGTTTACGTTCAAGAACTTGAGGCGCCGATTGGCCTACATGGTGGTATTGTTGTTTCGCTGACAATTTTTCGAAGATGTATTAATTTTTCGGAAACCCATTCCTTTTGGGGTTCAAATGATCTGTTGAATTCACCCTGTGCTCTTGTTTTAATCATTTTTATAATTTTATTAACCCATTTCTACTATTTTTGTTGCCGTAGGCCGTTTAATGGCAATTGCCCAATGGGGCTTCGCTCTTAGATTTTCAAAGAATCAATGTTTTAGCTGGTGAAATATGCCAAATGAATTGTTGTAGAATTTTGCAAAGCGTAGCGTTATCCTTTGTTAGGAAAAAAATACAAAAGCTTGACAATGGTAAAGAACCTGAAAATCTTGAGTGTGGCTTAGTTTATCTGTATTTTAGTTTCAGTTAATGATTAAATTTTGATATGAGTTTCGATGCTTACACTTTTCGTCAACAGTTTCCGATTCTTAGGAGTAAAAATAGTTTTGGGAAAACTTTGGTTTATTTTGATAATGCGGCGACTATGCAAGTTCCGGAATGTGTAATCGAGGCAATGGCCCACCATTTGCGTACCAGTAACGCGAATGTGCACCGTGGAATCTATGGTCTCAGTGCAATGGCTGAGGAAGTGTATGAATCGACGCGTAGAGAAATTGCCCGGTGGATTCATGCCCGTGAGCCGCAGGAAATTGTTTTCAATTCCGGAACGACGGAAGGTCTTAATTTTTTGGCATCCCAATTCACATCACTCACACCTAGGGATGAAATTATTTTATTTGTTCAGGAACACCATGCGAATATCCTTCCTTGGCAGCGTCTAGATGCGACGATTTGCGTTATCCCTATGACTGAAAGAGGAGATTTTGATAGGGAAAGTTTTAGTCGCAAACTTTCGGAGCGCACGAAAATTGTTTCCGTTGCGCACATTGGAAATGTTTTAGGAACAATCAATCCGGTTAAAAAAATTGCACAAATGGCGCATACCGTGGGGGCGCTTTGTATTGTGGATGGTGCGCAGTCATTGGGACACGGTCCGGTCGATGTGCAGGAAATGGAATGTGATTTTTTTGTTACATCGGCGCATAAAGCCTTTGGGCCGACGGGCATTGGATTTCTTTACGGAAATTCCAAGCATCTCGAGTGTTTTAAGCCCTACCATCTAGGCGGGGGAATTGTCGAACGCGTTGCTTTTGACAAGGCGGCAACCTTTCGCGAAATGCCCACTCGTTTCGAAGCGGGCACATCCAATATCGTTGGCATTGCGGGACTGCGGGAAGCGATCCGTTTTCTTCAAAAAATTGATTGGGTTGCGGCACAAATTCATAGTGAGCGACTAAGATGCCGTGTTTTCGAAATTTTGGAGCAAAATCCATCCATTGAAATTTTAAAACCGAATAATCGGCGTGCTGGAATTATTTCTTTCGTTCATAGGTTCATTCATCCCCATGATGTGGCGAGTATTTTTGACAGCGAAGGCATAGCAGTCCGTGCAGGACACCACTGTGCGCAACCGCTTATGAAAGCGCTTGGCGTCAATGGTACGGTACGTCTATCGCTTGCACTTTACAACACCGAGGAGGAAATCGAAACACTTATTCACACATTGCAAAAAATTGGTCAAATTCTGCCTCCAAAATAGTGCCAAAATTATTTAATTTTAATGTTTTTGATCTAATTTTGATTTTTTGTATGAATTGGGTTGCTTTAGGCTCCTATTGCTGTGTTTCCGAGGCAAGTTCCCGTATCCGTGCGTTAAGCAGTTTCTGCATCCATATTTTATACTGTTCCGGTATCATCCATTCGTTAAGCAATATCTCCTTATTCTGATCGTATGTTTTAAGTTTTTGTAAATCCTGTGTTGTTATCAGTCTCTGTATCCATGTTCCCAATAGTTTCTGCCCCCGTTTGCTAAGCTGTTTCTGTTTCCATGCGTTAACCAGTGTTAGATCCCGTGTTTTAA